>CAYUHZ010000009.1:0-17135 GCA_964444625.1 uncultured Gammaproteobacteria bacterium
TGAAAAAAGCCGTCCCGTTAGGGCGGCTTTTGAGTGCGGGGAGGACGTCATTATGTTAGTCGCCTTTTGGCGACAGTCCTGAAATATCGGTTTTTAGTCTTAGACCCATTCACGGAAAAATACTATTTTGCCGTATATTCAACCAAGAAAAGCAAGAATGCCATCGCCGTCTTTCGGCTGGCGGAAAAATACTAACGCCATTTACCGCATTACTTTATCCCGAAAAAATCGCCTTGGTTGAACGCGCAGGCGGAAAGAGTTCACCGGACCATTGACGATTAATGCTATAACAATCCTTATCGTGTCTGGCAGTCGGCTTATGAATGGCTGGAATATTATAATTTTAAAAGAATACATTTAACGCTTAGTGGGTTAACACCTCAGAAAAAACTGCTCCAATGTGTCAATATTGATTGTTAGTTATATATGGATGTTAAGCTACTATACTATTTGACGGGGAGCCATTTTTTTCTTTCTTCGGTTTCCGTGAAAAGCTTTGTAGACTTCCCGCAATTGTTGATCGGTGATATGGGTGTAAACTTGTGTGGTTGTGATAGAAGAATGTCCAAGCATTGCCTGGACGCTCCTAATATCCGCGCCGTTAATCAAGAGATCAGTTGCGTAGCTATGGCGCAAGGTATGAGGGGTGACTTGCTTGGTGATGCCGGCGGCACGGGCGTATTTTTGCACCAGTCGTTGGATGCTCCGGGGTGTAAGCGGCTGTTCGGCGGTACGTTTGGTCGAAGCTTTGTCGTGGCTGACAAACAGAAATGTCCCCATGTCGTGCCTCATTTTTTGGTAGTTTTTTATCCAGTACTTAGCTTGGTTTGACAGAAATACCACTCTCAGTTTATCGCCTTTCCCCCGGATGGTGAATTCTTCTTTTTCAAGATTAATGTCGTCGATTTTTAATTTAGCCAGCTCGCTGACGCGCAAACCGGTTGAGAAGAATAGTTCAAGAATCGCCTTGTCTCGAGCCTTGATAATTTCCGGTGAGTCGATTTGCGCCGGCGCTTCCAGGATTCTTTCCAGATCCCCCCCCTCCAAGAAAGAAACTTGGCGCATCGTTTGCTTGGATAGCTCTATTTTTTCCGGCGCTAGGCTCTTGATGTCGTTTTTAGCCAAGAATTTCAAAAATCCTCGCAGTGCTATTAAATGGTAGTTTTGCGTATTTTTTTTCAGGCTATTACCATGTTCATCGGCCAGACGATTAAGCCAAAGACGGTACTGGCAAATAAGCTCCTTGGTTATTTTTTCCGGCAGAACAACTTTTTCTTTTTTGGCAATATCGGCAAAGCGATTAAGATAAAAGCTATAATTAGCTATTGTATGCTGAGAAAGGCCCTTTTCTATCTCAAGATATTCCAGGAATTTAATGATTAGTTTGTGCATATATTGTTATTTTACGACACCTTGCGTTTTTTTTCAATTCGTGCTATTATTTTTTGGTACCTTGCTTTAACAAGGGCTATTTAATCAATTATTTACCCTTTCTTGGATAGAGGCTTGTCGCCTCTTTCTCGGATCGGTAAAAGAAAAAAATGCTAGACAAAAAAGCTAAACAGAAGATTATCAATAAATTCAAGATCCACGATACTGACACTGGATCATCACAGGTGCAAATCGCTATCTTGACCGAAGAAATCAGACAGTTGACCGAACACTTGCAGCGCCACAAGCACGATCATTCTTCCAGGCGCGGTTTATTAAAAAAAGTAGGTGAAAGGCGCAGGCTGTTGAAGTATTTACAGAAAGAAGACGAAAAGTCGTTCATTGATTTGTCGCAAAAACTAAAACTAAAAATCGCCAAAAAGATGATTGAGGAAGAAGAAGAGAAAAAGAGAATTGAAGAAGAGCTATTAGCCAGAGACGCAATCAAGGCGGAAGAGGAAGAAGTTGAAGAAGTCAAGAAAGACGAGGAAGAGGAATAATTAGAAAAATTTCTAATTTCTAAAAGGAATTAAGTCGTTGGTTAATATATGATAAAACACAAGGAGCAAAGAGTGGGAGTATTTGTGGATGTTTCCAACATGTACCACTCGGCCAAGAATTTATATAAGCGTCGGGTAAATTTCAAAGAAATTTTGAAAGAGGCGGTGGCGGGCAGAAAATTAATCAGAGCGGTTGCTTATGTTATTAAGACCGAATCAGAAGAAGGGGCTTCTTTTTTTGAAGCTCTAAACCAGCAAGGCTTCGAAGTAAAAATGAAGGACCTGCAGATTTTTGCCGGTGGCGCCAAAAAAGCCGATTGGGACGTTGGCATTGCAGTTGATACCATTAAGATGGCAGACAAATTGGACGTGATCGTCCTAATTACCGGTGATGGCGACTACATACCGTTAGTAAGTTATTTGCAGAATACCAAGGGTTGCTTGGTAGAAGTGATGGCCTTCCGCCAGACAACCTCCAGCAAGCTGATTGAAGAGTCTGACGATTTTACCAATTTGAGCGATAGTAAAAAGTTCTTAATCAATACCAGGTAGTAATTTTTGTTTTTAAAACAAATCAAGAAGGTGGGAATGAAAGCTTATATCGGGGAAGTGCTAACAAGCGATTTTGGGTCAACGGCATTTATCGCCATACCAATGGATGAAAGCGGCTTTGACAAGCTTAATACCAAAGGATTGAAGAGGTTTAATATCCCAAAAGTAGTTTTGAACTTTTTCAGCGTCTTCACGATCGTAAAATAGGGGCTATAAGGATTGCGGAGCGGTCTAAGAAAGAACGAGCTGAAGAAGATTGAAGCGATTAAAATCAGGGGTGGCAAGGATTAGTAGGCCGCCCATTTTTTAAAATTACCATATAATTAATAAAAGCTGACCGGCAAACAGACAGTACTGTGGGCAAACCATAGTCCTTTAGTTTGTTGGCCAAGCGTAAAATCCAAAATTGAAAATCCAAAATTAAAAATTCAGGAAAAATTTTTCATTAATTTTACATTTTGATTTTTGCATTTTGTATCGAAGAGATTATGACAAACGAGAAAGTATTCTCAACAGAGTGGCTTGGCCGCACTCTAACGATTAAAACAGGCAAGCTAGCCTTGCAAGCCAATTCGTCCGTAACCGTCCAATATGGCGATACGGTTGTTTTAGCTACTGTTGTTCGGGCCAAAGAAGAACGGGAAGGAATCGATTTTTTTCCCTTGATGGTTGATTTTGAAGAACGGCTCTATGCGGCCGGTATGATCAAGGGTTCGCGCTGGGTTAAGCGGGAAGGCCGCCCATCCGATGAAGCAATCTTGACTGGGCGCATGATCGATCGTTCAATCAGGCCGCTTTTCCCCCAGAGCGAAAGAAAAGACGTTCAAGTGACAATTATGGTTTTGTCGGTTGATCAAGCGAATGATTACGATATCGTATCTTTAGTAGCCGCTTCAGCCGCTTTGTCCATATCGGGCGTGGCTTGGAACGGTCCAATCGGCGGCATTCGGGTAGGCAGTTTAGACGGTAAATTTATTTTCAATCCGACCTATGAAGAGCGGATTAAGAGCGATTTGGATTTGATAGTCGCCGGTAGCTCCGAACGCGTATTAATGATCGAAGCCGGGGCAAACGAAATAACGGAAGAAAAAATAATGGAAGCAATTTCCGCCGGTCAAAAAGAATATGAACCAGCCATCAAATTAGTTGAACAGATGAAGAAGGAGATCGCGCCAAAAATAATAAAAGAAACCAAGAGCGCTTTGGCGATCAAAGAAGCCGAGGCAAAAGCCGCTGAGATTGAACAGGCAAACAAATTAGCGCAAACATGGCTTGACGTCAATGTAAAGAAAATATTGTTTGATAAGATTTATTATACCAAGGGAGAGCGCAAAGCAGCGGTGGAAGCGATTAAAAATCAGCTGAATAATTATTTATTAGAACAGGGGGTGGAAGCGAGCAAGCGCCATCAAGCAGTCTATGGTTTAGTGGAAGGAGCGGTGGAAGCCGAGGTGACTCGAGCTATACTAGAAGAAGGCAAGAGAGTTGATGGGCGTAAGTTGACGGAGATTAGGCCATTATCGGCTGACGTGAGTCTTCTTCCCAGAAACCATGGCACCGGTTTGTTTTCTCGGGGCGAGACTCAAGTTATATCAATCATTACTTTGGGCGCTCCAGGCATGGAGCAGTCACTTGAGGGTATTGAAGGAGTAGGCACCAAGAGATATATGCATCACTATAATTTTCCTCCATATTCAACCGCGGAAGCTAAGCCGTTGAGAACTCCCGGCAGACGAGAAATCGGACACGGCGCTTTGGCGGAAAAAGCATTAGCGCCGGTTTTGCCCGATCGTGAAGATTTCCCTTATACCATCAGAGTGGTTAGCGAGGTTTTGGGTTCCAATGGCTCTTCGTCAATGGGATCAACCTGTGGTTCAACCTTGGCTCTAATGGATGCCGGAGTGCCGATCAAGAAAGCGGTTGCCGGTATTGCTATGGGCTTAGCCTCTAACCCTGATATGAGTAAGTGGGCAGTGTTAACCGATTTGCAGGATTTAGAAGACGGGCAGGGGGGTATGGATTTTAAAATTACCGGAACGGCTGACGGCATAACCGCAATTCAGCTGGATACTAAGACGATTGGCATAGATAAAAAAATTATTGAAACCACGCTCAAGCAAGGCAAGGAAGCCAGATTGGAGATATTAAATGTGATGGGCAAGACAATTAGCGCCCCGCGCGCAGATCTGTCTCCTTATGCACCTAGAATAACCTCATTTAAGATTGATCCGGAAAAAATCAGGGATGTCATCGGCTCAGGCGGTAAAGTGATTAACGAGATAATCGCCACGACCGGTGTCACTATCGATATTGAAGACGACGGCACAGTTATGATTTGCGGCACCGACGCGGCTAAAGCTCAAGAAGCTATTAAGTGGGTGCAAGACATTGCTCGCAAATTTGAAGCCGGCGAAATGTTTACCGGCAAAGTAGTGCGCATGCTTGATTTCGGCGCTTTTATAGAATTAACCCCGGGTAACGACGGCATGGTTCATGTGAGCGAAATGGCCCCATATCGCGTTGGTACACCGGCCGATTTTCTCAATATTGGCGATACGGTTACCGTTAAAATAAAAGAAATTGACGAGAAAGGCAGGGTAAATCTCACCATGAAAGGTTTGCCGGAAAATGAACATCTTTGGAAGAACGAAAAAGGCAAATCCGATGGATTTGGCGCACCGCGCTTTGATAATAGCGGCCGACGAGGCGGCTACAATAATCGCAGTAACGGCAGTAATAGAGGATTTGGCAGAAGATAAAAAAATTACAATAAAAACTCCTCCGAATTTTCGGGGGAGTTTTTATTTATTATACCTTAACAGGAAACCCCGCCCGACTAAGGCGGCGGGTCCAGGAGCCACCGCAGGAGGGCGGGGATGAATAGAGCAGAGGAAACCCCGCATGAAAAAAGCCGTCCCGTTAGGGCGGCTTTTGAGTGCGGGGAGGACGTCATTGGCTAATGCGCTCAAAAATTCCTCATCTTCTGTTCATTTTTTTCAATTTTTGGAAAAATTTGTTCTTTCATAATTTTGATATAGGGTTATCAATTGGCAAAATAATCTGAATCTTCGAAAGATACCTATGATAATTTTTCTTCTTCCCAATATTAACGTAAAAAGAGCATAGATTCACCCAATGAGTAAATTCGTAAATCTTAAACCATTCTTATCAGCCGTTGCTCAATACAGTTTATTGTTGTAATGCTTTTTAAGTCTTGGAAAAAGTCTTGGGTGAAAATCAGAAAATGCTATCAGGCCATAAAGTGGATTTCCAAAAAAGGAATCCTCGAAGTTTGGGAAGTTTGCAAAATTAAACATCCCAACAATTCAAAAATTTTTTGGCCCCAGCTTTACTAATTTTTTGATATCAAACCAGGTTATTTATCCCTATGCTCAATTTTGTTTTCAAAAAATTGAACCAGTTCTTTTTAGACAATGGTTTCGGGGAGGACAATCTACCAATTTTGGAAGCTTTTATACTATGAAGTTTTTTCAGAATTATACTTAAATTTTTAAAGAACAAATTGTTCAAATCAGATTTTTTTATGTTTCTGCCGTCGATAAATTCGAGTTGTAAATTCCTGTTTTCATACGACAAAACATTAGGAACAGAAATCCCTGCTTTTTGGCGATTTTTAAGGCAATTTGTTCTCTTTTGGGATTATTGCGAACAATGTGTTTGAGAACAAATTTTTTATTTCCTACTTTCTGGAGAATTATAGAACTTGATTCGCCACAGCAAGTTTAACTGGTAAAAATTGTTTTTGGTTAGTAGGCATACAAAATATTCAAAGGATTAAAAATTTTTTCCCCTAAAATTAAAATTCGTTTTTGCCTCCAAAATTGAATATAAATTAGTCGCCGAGCGAAGCGAGGCGAACCAAAGCTCTTTGACCTTTCCTACGTGGTGCTGTAATTACACACTTTGCGCGAACCTTTTTTGAACGAGGAAACTGAACCCGTCCTGCGCCGACATGCCCGCCGAAGCGGGCGAGGTGAATTTGACAATTCCTCTCTGCTTGTGCGGTCGGAGAGACTTGAACTCTCATGGATTGCTCCACTAGCTCCTAAGGCTAGCGTGTCTACCAGTTTCACCACGACCGCTTACTTGTCGCTCTGTCATTGGCAAAAAAGAAAATCTTGTCTATCACTATTCTTATGAAAATTATCATTTTTGTCAATTGATGAATAAGTTGATTTAAAAAAATAATTTTTTGTGTTATAATGTTCATATAATTAATAGAATAAAATTTAAAATTATGGAACAACCAACTATGCCAGCTGGTAACCCAGAAGAATCAAAAAAAGAAGAGGCGAAAACCAACATCGACCCCGATGTAGAAGCCAATAAAACCATGGCTGCTTTGTCTTATGTTTGGATTCTTTGCTTGGTTCCACTCCTGGGAAAAAAAGATTCTGCTTTTGCCCAATTCCACGCCAAGCAAGGGTTGGTGCTTTTTGTGATTGAACTGGCGGCCTCGTTGATTTTTTGGTTACCGATAATCGGACAACTATTGATGCTAACGCTTTTGATCGTAGCTGTTATGGGAATTATCAAGGCTTTGAATGGCGAGCGCTGGGAAATACCCTACGTCTACCAATGGAGCAAAAAGATCAATCTTTAATTAAATACTAAGCAACTTCCAAAAAACGACGACTTGTTTTGCCGTTTTTTGGTGATCAATCTATGTCAAAATATATCAAGTTTTTTAACGAACTTACCATCAAAGACGTTCCTCAAGTCGGAGGCAAGAACGCCTCCTTGGGCGAAATGTATCGCAAGCTTTCCGCCAAAGGAGTTAAGGTGCCTTATGGATATGCCACCACCTCAATCGCTTACAATTATTTTCTGGAGCAATCTGGTTTGAAAAAATCAATCCAAGCGATTTTGGCTGGTTTAGACACCGGAGACGTTATCGACTTGGCTAAACGGGGAGAAAAGGTCAGAAAAACAATAATCGCCGTACCGTTTCCCGAGGATCTAAAAAAATCCATTGCTGAAGCCTACTATCAACTATCGGCCCACTACAAAACAGAAAATTTGCATGTGGCAGTCCGATCATCAGCTACAGCCGAAGATCTGCCCGATGCATCTTTTGCCGGACAACAGGAAACCTATTTGAATATTTCCGGCGAAGAACAGTTGTTGATTGCGGTAAAAAAATGCGTGGCTTCTCTTTTTACCAACCGCGCCATTTCCTACCGCGTGGATAAAGGCTTTGACCATTTCAAAATCGCTTTATCCGTCGGGGTGCAAAAAATGATCCGCTCGGATTTGGCCGCTTCTGGTGTAATGTTCACGATTGACACCGAATCGGGTTTTGGCAATGCCGTTTTAATAAATTCAATTTACGGCTTAGGAGAAAATATTGTCCAAGGCAAGGTAAATCCGGATGAATTTTATGTTTTCAAACCGACCATGGCCATTATCTCCAAGGCGATAGGCACCAAAAAAATTAAAATGGTTTATAACGATAAGCCGACTAAGCCGGTCAAAGACATTCCGGTTGAAGCGAACAAACAGCGCGTTCAATCAATCACTGATGCCCAGGTCTTACAGCTGGCCAAGTGGGGCATGATTATTGAAAAACACTACGGACGTCCGATGGACATTGAATGGGCGCTCGATGGAAAAGAAAATCAACTCTATATCATCCAAGCGAGGCCAGAAACCATCCATAGCGTTAGAGACTATGGCGTAATTGAAGAATTTAAATTGGAGCGACGGGGAAAAATTTTGGTCCAGGGACAAAGTGTCGGCAACCGCATCGGCGCCGGCATAGCCAATAGGATTATGGACGTCAAAGATATCAGCAAATTCAAAAAGGGCGAAGTGCTGGTAACCGATATGACCGATCCGGATTGGGAACCAATTATGAAAATCGCTTCAGCTATCGTGACCGATAAAGGGGGAAGAACCTGTCATGCGGCAATTGTTTCTCGCGAGTTGGGCATACCTTGCGTAGTAGGAACGAACAACGCCAGCCAAAAATTAAAAACCGGGCAAGCGCTGACGGTCAGCTGCGCCGAAGGAGAAACAGGTTTTGTTTATGAAGGCCAACTCCCATTCAAAATCAATAAAACCAATATCAAAAATCTAGCCAAACCAAAAACCAATATCATGATGAATATCGGGGAACCAGACATAGCTTTTGGCATGTCCTTCGTGCCGAATGAAGGAGTTGGTTTGGCGCGCCTAGAATTTATCATCAACAACTCTATTAAAATTCATCCAATGGCTCTGGTAAACTATGACAAAATCAAAGATGTAAAAGTAAAAAGGCAAATCAATGAGCTAACTTATGGCTACAAAGATAAAAAGCAATTTTTCGTTGATAAACTAGCCGAGGGAGTGGCTATGATTGCGGCCGCCTTCTACCCCAAGGACGTTATTATTAGATTATCTGATTTCAAAACCAACGAATACGCCAACTTGATCGGCGGCAAAGAATATGAACCGATAGAATCAAATCCAATGATCGGTTGGCGCGGCGCTTCGCGCTATTATGACCCAAAATACGAACCGGGCTTTGCTTTGGAATGTGCGGCTTTTAAAAAAGTTCGTGAAGAAATGGGTTTGGTTAATTTGAAAGTAATGATTCCTTTCTGTCGTACTCTGGACGAAGGCAAACAAGTAATCGCCACCATGGCAAAATATGGCTTAAAACAACACGTTAAGGGATTGGATGTTTACGTTATGGCGGAAATTCCAACTAACATTATTTTGGCAGAAGAATTTGCCGAGGTATTTGACGGCTTTTCCATTGGCTCGAACGATCTAACTCAGCTGACTCTTGGCATTGACCGTGATGCCGGAACCTTGAAAATTGCCGGAGTGTCTAATGAAAAAAACGAATCAGTCAAATCTTTGATCAGATACTTGATTGAAGTGGGCAAAAAAACCAAGACCAAGGTCGGCATTTGCGGGCAAGGTCCGTCTGATTTTCCCGATTTTGCCCAATTTTTGGTTGAATGCGGCATTGATAGCATCTCCCTCAACCCCGATACAGTGATCAAAACTACTCTGGCGATATTAGAAACGGAAAAGAAATTAAAAAAACGCAAATAAAGATTAGAGTAAAAAACACCTGCCAATCGGCAGGTGGTTTTATGCATACAAGAAACTAAGAGCCGTTTTTCGCAGTTTAAAAAACAATTTGCCTTATCTGCTTACTTATTAGAAATACCCCGAATTAAAATGCCAAATACAACCAATTCACTGGATGGATATATTTCAGCTATAAAGAGTTTTCTTTCCGCTCATCGAGGCAAAAACAGGAATAACCGGAATAAAATGATTTGCCAAATTCTTAAAAAGTAAGCACCCAAATTTTCCTTTTAGCAGAAAAAACGAGCTTCTAAACTCGCCTTTTCAAATAGGGGTGATCAACCGCAACAGTTGAAAAACTTTTTTACTGGATGGTTTGGCGACGAATACAAATTAATTAAGCAATTATTTACAAGGTTCATTTAATAATTTTATAGGATGTGCCGCTAATATTTCTATACACATCTCTACTGTTTTTCCGCACTCCGTTAAAATTATATCAATTACTTTGACTCGACTTAATATCCTCTCGCATTTCTTGTAGTTTCTTTTGCACACCTCGACTATCAGATGGCTCCTCTTTTATCAAGCTCTCGAATTCATCATTAGAGACATTATCATCTTCATCTAAGTTCAAAGCCTTATCAAATTCATTTTGCAATTCTTCCTGCTGTTTATATTCTTTGATGATTTCTATGCCACGTTCGTTATCTATACCCCCGCAAGAAAATGCAAACTTACCGGAAAATCCTCCATCTAAACTGGAAGAGTCTTTAGGGCAGTCTTTTTCAAGATTAATATATTCCGGAGAAATAAAGGCGTCGCCTATATTAAAGGAGGGGCACATGACTTTGGCATCACCGGTTGTTTTATCAAGCTCATCCTGCGTAAAGCCCATCAGTGATCCTGTGCTTTTTATTTCCACCACTACCCAGTCGCTCCTCTTTCTCTCTGGAGCGATATTGATTATTTTGTTATTATAGTCGATTCTGACCGGCGCATTATATTTATTATAGTATTCAACCGTTGTACCGCTTTCTTCTATGTCCATTGTTCCCTGCCCGTCTGCGACTTGTATTTGCGTTTTCCCGGAATACGCATATTTGATCTTACGACCCAAAATAAATAATTTATTTTTATTTTTATCAAAAACGCTTATATCCTCAGAGACATATTCCATATCTCCTTTTTCAGATCCTAAAACAAAACTAACATATTCACCCCTTATCTCCTCTCTGCCCTGACAAAAAGAGTATTTTTCTTCATCAGCAAAATCTTTAAAGTTTTGCTCTTCAATTTCCTGACGCACACTATCATCCAAGCGCACGCCATTTTTTGATGTTTGTTCAGAGTTATTATTAAGCAGGGTACCGGCTATGATCGCGCCGCCAAGAACCAAAACAACCCCGCCAATTAATAGGGCTTTTTTATCCATATCATTTATAATCCGCAGACATTAGTCATAGACTCGCAATCAAAAGCATTGATCATGCAGTCCGTTTTTTGCGCATTCCAGCCAGCGCATTCTTTCATGCATGAATTCATGCCCTCCTGAAAAAGCGCTTCTGTGGCATTTGGGACAAGGGTTAAGCATTTTCCCGCATAACTACCACAAGCCGCCTCGCACTCGCTAGCATTTTTATCCACCGGTTTTGTAGCGTCTGATTCAGGTGCTAATAAATAAGCAATCAATTCTGGTTTAGATGAAATTTCCTGACATGATTTGGAATCAGCTAAATGTTTTTTTGCTTCTTCGCCTAGCTCAGAACATTTGCTATTGCAAACATCTTTATTTATTAAAGATGAGCAAGCTTGATTTGCCTGATAACAAACATCAGCGCAAGTTGAATTATTTTGCTCATCCAGAAAACCACCACCCGCCATAACAAATATGGCTCCGCCGATCACAACTATTCCCGCTGCTCCGATTAAAATGTTTTTGTTCATAATATTGGCTTATTATTAATAAAATTATTTCAACGAACTCCCCGCAACAAGCTGGCGGGGAGTTTATTTGATTAAATATAGTTATTTATTTCAATTCTATTTTTTTTATTCTTTTAATTATTTTTTTAAAGTTCTCATTTTTATCTACGGATTTCTCTTTTGATTTTGTTGTTTTGGTTATAAAACCAATAAAAAAAACAATTACGTTCGTATTTCCTTTAGAGTTAATTATATTATAACAAAAAAACATCCCTTTTCACAGGGATATTTTAGTGGTCTCTTTAGGGGTGGCTAGAGGGAATTGAACCCTCGTATCTGGGACCACAACCCAGTGTTCTGCCATTGAACTATAGCCACCATGTTTCGCTTAAAATTCAAACGGGTAATTTATTAGAAAAACATTTCATAGAAATAAATTCGATAAATCTCAGTTACTTTTTTCTTTTTGCTCAAGCGCTGGATAAATTTGGCTAATTTTCTAAATTTTGGCTGTTTCTTCGTCTCTTGGAATTCTACGACTTTTTCCGGGTTGAAGGCCGGGATGGGAAAACGATAGCTGACAACCCGGCAATGGCGCTTGCACTCAAATTTAAATTTTTTTTCCAATTGTTCCATCATGCTCTGGGTTAAGTAGCAATAGATCAAATCAGCTCTGGTAACATCGGCTTTATACAAGTCTTGCCTAACTATATGCATGTTGCTTCCCCTGAGTGAAGCTTGCAACTTCGCCATGAAGTAGGGTAAAATTGCGTGCTCAACTCCGATTAGCTCCAGATTGGGGAATTTGGCTTCAACGGCGTGAAGGAAGCCGGCTTTGCCGCAGCCTAATTCCATCACTACGCTGTGGTCTTTCAAATTTAAATCAGCCAGCAATCTCTTGATTACCTCTGTTTCCGTAGAAACAAATGGCGCAAAACCGCGGAATATGATGTTGAAAAGCTGAAAAATAAACAAGATAATCAAGCTCAATAAAATCGCCGAACTAATAATCAGCAAGGCCAAGAACATATGTTTTAAATAAATTAGTCATTTACCCCATCCGCTTGCGGTGGGATAATTCATTCAGTTTTTAAAATAGTGTTCTATTCTTAAAATAGTTCGAACGCATTTCGTCGTCTGTGGCGACGACGACCAACTCCCAAAATTTGAGTGGCTCTCCCATGAGCTTTGATAATTTCAAGTTTTTCTATGAGTAAATAATAACTCATTACAGTAAATTTTTCAAGCTTGTTTTCCTTGATGTTTTCCTTGATGTAAGTCTTCGGGTATATACGCGCTGATCTCCTGCCAGTGCCAAAAATTAAATATTTTAAAAAATTACAAACCAAGAAAAGTAACAAATTAAATGTCTCAACCGATGTGCCAAAGTTACATTTTTAGATGTCTAAATGCGAGTTGATCGATTTTTTGATCGATTTTTAGGTAAAATAAGCCGTTTTAATTACTTGTTGATAATCTTATCTACTAGTTTGTATTTTTTCGCCTCTTCTGCCGACATGAAATTGTCACGATCAGTATCATTTTCTACTTCTTCTACCGACTTGCCGGTATGCCGAGCTAGAATTTTGTTCAGCTTGTCTTTAATGCGAAGAATATGTTCGGAACGAATTTTTATATCAGTTGCCTGGCCTTCAAAACCGCCCATAACCTGATGAATCATGATTTCCGAGTTGGGCAGGCTAAATCTTTTGTTTGGAGCGCCTGCCGCCAATAATAAAGCGCCCATTGAGGCCGCCATGCCGACACAGATGGTTGAGACTTCAGATTTAACATATTGCATAGTATCATAGATCGCCAGACCGGCAGTAACTGATCCGCCTGGCGTATTGATGTAAAATTTTATATCCTTATCTTTATTTTCGGCATCCAAAAACAGAAATTGGGCGATGATAATATTGGCAACATGATCGGAGATCGGTTCGCCCAAAAAAATTATTCGATCTTTTAATAATCGAGAGTAAATATCATAAGCGCGTTCTATTTGTCCAGATTTTTCAATTACTGTTGGTATTAGAGGCATAAAATTAAATGTTAATAATTAATTAAAAAATGCTTGATCAGTTTATATTCTATAACATATTTAAGGTATTATCAAATTTTATTTTCAAATTTTATTTCAAAAATTTAAATCACCTTCCAGCCAAGGACGGCCTTTTCTACCTTGCCTTTTAGGGTGAAGCCGGAAGCTTTGGCGTGTCCGCCGCCGCCCAGCAATCTAGCCAATTTAGAAATATTGACTAAGGGATCGGCCGTGCGTAGGCTGCCACGCAATTGACCGTCCGGCAGCTCGGTGATTAGCAAGATTCCCCTTACTTGATGAAGGTTGCTGATAAAGCCGGAAATTCCATCTAACTCTTCTGGACTAACTTTGCTTTTTTCTATGTCTTCCAGCTTTAAAACAGTGTAGGCAAAATTATAACGAGGGTTAATGATTAATCCGGACATCGCTTTGCCCCATAGTTTCATGGACTCCAAGCTTTTATTGCGCCAAGTATTTGTTACAACTTGCGGCAACCTAGCTCCCAGTTTAAGCATCTCCGAGGCTATTTCAATGGTCTGTTTGGAGGTGGAGGGGTAAAGAAAATTAGCCGTGTCAGTTAAAATGCCAGTTAAAATGCAGACCGCTATTTTTTTATCGATTATTTGGCTGTTTTGCTTATAGAGCCAATAAATTATTTCCGAGGTTGAAGCTGCGCCTGGGTATCTGATCTCCAAATCGGCGAAGCTCTCCATCTTGGGATGATGGTCTATTTCTAACAATTTTTGGCTAGCATCCCGATTGATGATTTCATATCCGAAGCCGGTTCGGTAAACGCTGCCGCAGTCAACGGTTATGATCAAATCGAATTCGTTAAAGTCAATTTTTTCTTTGTCATGGGTTGCGCTTTCTATATTGGGCAGAAAAGCAAAGATTTTTGATGCTTCATCTTGGCAAAAAGCCAGATAATTTTTTTGATATCTGTCCGCCAATTCAATAATGGCGCACAGCGAAGACCATGCATCACCATCTGGTTTACCGTGGGTAAGCAAGAGTATTTTTTTTGCCGTTTTTATTTTTTCAAAAAATTTATCAGCTTTATCTTGGTCCATTGATGATTGTGATAATAAAAAAAGATATGATTCATCATCTACCTTTTGTTTGGTTTAGCAATTTTTTTGTTTTTAGTCAATAGTTTTTTCACCGTCAATCTGTTCCGATTGGTCTGCCTGATGTATTTTTTGTATGGCCTGCTCAATTACCGCGGCATTTTTTTCAGTTTCGTCTATCGCCCAGTAAAATTTTGGCACTTGCCTGATTTTTATTTTTTTTCTCAGAGCAGAGCTGAATTGACCGGAATGTTTTTTTAATGTTTTTATCACGGATGGCGCCTTATAATCGGGCAAGACCGAAACGTTGATTTTGGCATGTTGCAGGTTGGCGGTGCATTGGACAAAACTAATAGTAATTAAACAGTCTTTTAGCGTTAAATCCCTAGCGATCAGCAAGGAAAGCTCGCTGCGCAACAATTCATTAACCTGTTCTATTCTTCTCGCCATATGGTTAGATTTTTTTCACGATCTTTTTTTCCTTGTAAGCATTGAGCATATCTCCGGTTTTAACCTTTTCCGAACCCTCATATTTGATACCGCACTCTTCGCCGGCCGATGCTAAATTAACTATTTTTTTGGCGCTTTGCAACTCAGCTAATTTTCCTGATTGGCAACCAGCTCGATCCGCTATTTCCAACAAACAGCCGTTTTCTAATTGTCCTTCAATAACTTTGCCGCCAATGATTTGCTCGTCTTTGCCGCTCTTAAAAATAGCCAAAACCTTTAGTTTGCCTAAATCAACACGCCTGATTTCGGGGGCGACCAAGCTTTGGATTTGTCCCTTTAGATCAGCTAGCAATTCATATATTATTCTGTACAGCTTAATGTTAATTTTTTTTTCTCTCGCCATGTCTTGAACTTTGGGTGGCAGTTTAACATTGAAGCCGATGATTTGAGCTTGACTGGCTTCAGCCCGCGCGATATCGCCCTCGGTAATATTACCCAAGCCTTTGTGTATGATATTTATCTTAACATTGAAAGTTTCGATTTTAGCCAATGATCCCTCAATCGCTTCACCACTGCCAAGAAAATCGCTTTTAATAATCAAATTTATCTTAACGGAGTTTTCATCTTTGTTATCTTCGTTCTTGGCTATCTTTTGGCTGTTTGAGGGAGTGGTATTTTTTTTGAAATTGATTTTTTCACCCTCGCCAACTTGTAAAACATCTCCCACCATCGGTGAAATTTTTAAACCTATAATTTTTGCCGGCATGCCCGGAGTAGCCTCGTTTATTTTTTTGCCGGAAAAATTTTTTAGCATTTTTGCTTTGCCGTATGATTTGCCGTCAAAACAAAGTAAGTCTCCGATTCTTAAAGTGCCGTTTTGGATTAATACCGTTGCCACCGGACCTTCGCCTTTGTCAATGCGCGATTCAATGATAGTGCCGCTAGCCGATGCTTCAGGGTTAGCCTTGATGTTGGCCGCTTCCAGGTCGGCGGTTAATGCTATCATGCCCAACAGGTCTTCAATGCCCTGATGTTGCTTGGCTGAGACCGGCACACAAACAATCTTGCCCCCCCAGTCTTCCGGCAAGATATTCAACTTACTGGAAAGTTCATTCTTGGTTTTTTCAATATCTGCTTCCGGCTTGTCTATCTTGTTGATTGCTACAACAAAAGGAATTTTTGCCGCCTCAATGATGCGGAAAGCTTCGACGGTTTGCGGCTTGACTCCATCGTCGGCCGCTACGACCAAGATGGCGATATCGGCAACTTTTGCTCCGCGATTGCGCATAGCGGTAAAAGCTTCATGGCCGGGCGTGTCGATAAAAGTGATAGCCTTACTCTTGTGGGTAACTTGATATGCGCCGATATGCTGAGTGATTCCGCCAGCTTCGCCATCAACCACGTTGGCTGTGCGGATCGCGTCAAGCAACTTGGTTTTGCCATGATCAACGTGTCCCATGACAACCACTATCGCCGGTCGAGATGAAAGCGACTTTTCGGTTTCTCGGCCAAGAATAGTTTTTAATTGGTTGTTTCTATCTATCGAATCCAATTCATTATTTTCATCAAGTAATATTTCAAACCCCAAGTCTTGCCCGATGATAGCGGCAGTATCAAAATCAATCCTTTCGTTTAAAGAAGTAAAAATTCCGCTTTTCATTAATTCTGCCAACACTTTGCTGACCGGAAGATTTATCGCTTCGGCAAAATTACGCACACTAATGAAAGCGGGTATTTTTGCTTCTTTGTTTTTTTTCATCTGGTTTATATCTTCTGGTTTGTTTTTGTCGCCTGATGCCGATCTAGAAGCGGCAGCTTGCCTAACTAATGACGGCCAAAGGCTAATTATTTTTTCCGCCGTTCGGTTGTCTACTTTTATCGCTTTTTGTCCGATATCAAAACCAAGCAAAGGCAATTTGTCGCGCAATTCTTGCGCAGTTATTTTTAGCATTCTGGCTAATTCAGTAATATTCATTTTTTGTTAAATTTAAGCTTTATTTAATAAAACAAGAATACAATAGAAAACAAACCGAGTCAAATTGGACGGAGAGCCGTTAAAAAAATCAGCTTTGGCAATAAAAACCAGCCTATTGGACGTGGCTTTGCCGATCAATTAGATAA
>CAYUHZ010000009.1:17235-23763 GCA_964444625.1 uncultured Gammaproteobacteria bacterium
GCTTTGGCAATAAAAACCAGCCTATTGGACGTGGCTTTGCCGATCAATTAGATAATATTTTTTTATAAAATAACCTTTTCACTATTTCTACTAAGAAGAGATAAACAACCACATAACCGGAGATCATTAGCACAATACTGGCAGGCAAGGGCTCAAAAGAGAAGATTTTGCCGAAAGGCAGATAGGGGATTGACCAAGCAAATAATACCGCAAAGAAAGTGGTAATAGCCAGCAGTTTGCTGGGCAGGCTCTGTAAGAAAGGAATTTCTTTGGTTCTAATGATATAGATAACGAAAATTTGCGTAGCGATTGATTCAATAAACCAGCCAGTTTGGAATTGGCGTTCGTTTAAATGAAAGACATAATAAAGCAATGCAAAAGTAAGAAAATCAAAGACCGAGCTGATTGGTCCGAAGGTAAGCATAAATTTCTGCAAAAATTTAAGATTCCATTGCGGCGGTTTTTTTAGTTCATCTTCGTCAACCGAATCGGTTGGCAAAGAGAGCTGGGAAATATCGTAGATAAAATCATTAAGCAAAATTTGCGACGGCATCATGGGGAAGAAGGGGAGAAAAAGAGATGCGCCCATCATTGAGAACATGTTTCCGAAATTCGACGACAAGCCCATCATAATATATTTCAAGCTATTGCGAAAAGTTTTTCTTCCTTCAGTAATGCCATCTTTCAAAACTTTAAGGCTTTTTTTGGTAAGAATTATATCAGCGGTTTCTTTGGCAACGACTACCGCGTTGCTTACCGAGATTCCTACATCGGCCGCTCTTAAGGCAGGCGCGTCATTGATGCCATCACCGAGGAAACCAACCACATTGCCCATTTTTTTCAAAGCATTAATAATTTTTTCTTTTTGTTCCGGGGTAATGCGGGCAAAAATAGTGGTTTTTTTTACCATCAGATTAAATTCATGTTCGTTTAGTTGTGATAATTCATGACCAACCACAACTCCCTTGACAACCAACTGAATTTCACGGCAAATTTTTTTGGTCAAGATTTCACTGTCGCCGGTCAAGATTTTTACTTCTACTCCGAGTTTTTTTAGTTCATCAATCGCCTCATATACCGATTCTTTTGGCGGATCAAGAAAAGCGATAAAACCGATAAAGGTTAAATCTTTTTCGTCATTTTTTGAATATACCGATCGATTAGTCGGCACTTCTTTGGTGGCAATCGCCAAGACGCGGTAACCGTCATCGCTTAATTCGTTGAACTTATTTTTAATTCTGGCCAGAGTTTCTCCGTTTAGCTCTTTTATTCCCTTTTCATTTTCAAAGTATTTGCAAATTTCAAAAATTTTTTCCGGGGCGCCCTTGGTTATCAATGCCCTGTTGCCGTTTTTTTCCACCACCATTGAATTTCTTTTACGGGTAAAGTCAAAAGGAATCTCATCTATTTTTAAATACCCTTCAACATCAAGAATGCGATGCTTTTTTATCGCATTATCCATGGGGTTGTCAATGCAGGTGGAAAAGATGCTATTAAGATAGGAATTGATAAAAATTGATTCGCGCGTATCTCCATCGATATCAATGTATTTTACTACGATAATCCTGTCCTCTGTCAAAGTTCCGGTTTTATCAGTGCAAAGTATATTCATGGAGCCGAAGTTTTGAATCGCGGGCAAGTGCTTGACGATAACGTCTTTTTTAGCCATTTCCAAAGACCCCTTGCTTAGAGCGACCGATAAAATCACCGGCAGTAATTCTGGCGTCAATCCGATGGCTATAGCAATGGCGAAAGTAAATGACTCCAAAACTCCGCGGTGGCTGACTAGGTGGTTGGCCAAGAAAACAAAACAGACCATTAAAATGGTTATTTTCATTAGAAAATAACCGAAATTTTTCATACCGATTTCAAAGTCCGACTCTTCAGCCGTTTCGCTTAATTTTTTTACTATTTTGCCGTATTGCGTTTTTTTGCCCGTGCTTACAACTAAGGCAGTTGCATAACCGGTAACTACGCTTGAACCCATAAAAACCAAATCGTTTCTTTCCAGCGCTTCCAGCTTTTCATTTTCAGATCTTTTCTTGGCCGATTTTTCCAGCGGAAAAGACTCTCCGGTCAAAGCCGACTGGTTGATAAAAAAATAATTGGTTTCTAAAAGTTGGCAGTCGGCTGGCACGATGTCGCCGGCAGAAAGCAAGACAATATCTCCCGGCACTACTTTTTTAAATTCAATATTTTTGTCAGTCCCATCTCGCAACACCGTCACCTTGGAGGCCACTTTATCGGTTAATTGTTTGATCGCTTTTTCTGAACGGAAAGTATTGGTAAAATCTAGCAAAGCGGAAATGAAAAGCATAAAAAGAATAATCAAGGCATTGGTTCTCTCGCCAATAAAAAACGAAACTAGGGACACCACGATTAAAATTAACAGCAATGGGCTATTGAATTTTTTTATCAGAGCGATAAAGGGGCTTAACCTTTTTTTCCCGTACACTGCGTTTTCTCCAAACTGCCTAAGCCTATTTTCAGCTTCAGTTGAAGTCAAGCCAAATTTTATGTTTTCTTTGCCGTTTTCCATAGATTGATATATTATAACATTTTTTTGTCAAAATAAATATTATTTATAATCACCTTATGTTATAATGTTATTATGGAAACTTCAAAAATATTACAATTTCCTCAAGATTTTTTGTGGGGTGCCTCGACCTCGGCTTATCAAACCGAGGGTGGTGTCGTCAACGATTGGAGCGTTTGGGAAAAGCAAAATGCAGACAGGTTATGCCAAGAGGCAAAACAAAAATGGTCTCCAGGCCAGCAAGAAAGATTTCCGGCCATGTCTGACCGAGAAAATTATTTTTGCGGTCAGGCTTGCAACTCTTTCGCCATGTTCGAGAAAGATCTAGCCTGTTTGAAAGATTTGGGCTGCAACGCATATCGACTGGGAGTTGAGTGGGCGAGAATTGAACCGGAGAAGGGAAGATATAACTACCAAGCGATTTCGCGTTACCGCGAGATAATATCGTCTTTGAAGGAAAATAAAATAAAAACAGTCTTGACCTTGTGGCATTGGACAAATCCGTTATGGGTAGCAGAGCAGGGCGGGTGGGAAAACCGCGAAACATCAACGGCTTTTATAAATTTCACCAGGATGATTGTCGCAGAATTAGGAGATTTGGTTGATTATTGGGTTACTTTAAATGAACCCTTAATGATTATCGGCCACGGTTATTTGGACGGCAAGTTTCCGCCAAATAAAAAATTCAGCCTTTCTTTATTTAAAGTATTGCGTAATTTTTTTCTAGTTCATCGGAGCTGTTATCAATTGATTCATGAAAAATTTCCCCAAACGCAGGTAGGAATCGCCATGACCACCGGGGCCTTTTCACCGGCAAACAGATTGAATCCCATTGAAAGGTTAATGGTGGTAGTGGCTAATTATTTTCGAAATAACTGGTTTCTAGGAAGAATTAAGGGTTGTTATGATTATATCGGAGTTAATTACTATCATCATGACCGGCTGATTTGGCACCCGCCCTTTAGAAAAAATTTAAATGAAAAAATTACTGATCGCGGCTGGGAGATATATCCAGCCGGCATCTATCAGGTGTTGAAAAATTATCAGCACTATCAAAAGCCGATTTTAATCTTGGAAAACGGCATTGCCGATGAGGGTGATTTACAAAGAAAAGATTTTATTAAAGATCATTTAAAATATGTTCATCAGGCTATAACTGAGGGGGTTGATGTCCGAGGTTATTTCCATTGGTCTTTGTTGGATAATTTCGAATGGGCGGAGGGTTATTGGCCAAAATTCGGTTTGTATCAAATTGACCGAAAAACTTTTCAACGAACGCCAAGAGACAGCGCTTTTTTTTATCGCGATACTTGCAAAAATAATAGAATTGTGTTAGATTAATCTGTCCATTTGATAAATGATTAGCTATCGCAAAAGATAGCTGGCGTGGCGATGGTTAGTCTGGGCTTATATTAATTGAGCTAATTAAATCATTTATTCCTCATAGGCTTGACTTGAGGTTTCCTTGCAAGGAAGAGTTTGAGAAACCATTGGTTTCTCAAATAAAAAAATTTTCCTTGGGATACCTCGTGGGCTTGCCCCGAGGTAATTCATTTAAAGCGATTTATGTTTAATGTTATAATTATATTTTTTTTAGCGAGCTTTGCTTATTTGTGCTGGCGGAACATCGTTTTGGCAACAATTTTTTTAATCGCCGCATTACCGTCTTATTTAATAAGGCTTAAAATCGCCGGCCTGCCGTCCACTTTGCTTGAAGCGATGATTTTGATCGCTTTTTTTATCTGGTTTTTTCGTCATTCGGAGTATAAAAAATTTTTTAGCGGAGGCAAATGGCGAGAAAAATTTATAGATCACCGGCGACAGAGCTGTCCCTACCCTTTTAGCCGGGAAATGATCGCTTGGCTAATTATTTCTTTTATTGCGGTCGGAGTTTCGGGTTTCAGCAATGGGGCTTTGGGAATCTGGAAGGCTTATTTTTTTGAACCTATTTTAGTTTTTATCTTAGTTCTGAATGTTTTCAAATCAAAACTGGAAAATATTGTTTGGCCGCTAGCTTGGGGCGCGTTGGCGGTTTCGCTACTAGCTGTTTTCCAGGGTTTTACCGGACATTTAATTGATAATTCTTTGTGGGCGGCAGAAGGCACCAGGCGCGCTGTTTCTTTCTTTGGGTATCCTAACGCAGTTGGACTTTATTTAGGGCCGTTGGTTTTAGTGTTTGTTGGTTGGCTTACCCAAAGAATTTTTGATCATAAAGAGCGTTTAATTTTTAGTTATAAAAATTTATTTATTTTGCTGACCATATTGTTGTCCGTAGCATCTATCTATTATGCCAAGTCAGAAGGAGCGTTGTTGGGCGTTGTTGTCGCCCTGTTCATTTTTGGAGTTATGGCGTCAAGAAAAACTAGGCGGGCGGCAATTGCCTGCCTTGTTTTGACGGTAGCCTTATTCAGCATTTATGGCCCAGCCAGAGATTATACAATAAAAAAAATTACGCTTAATGATTTTTCCGGACAGGTGAGGAGATTGCAGTGGGCTGAAACTTGGAATATGCTGAAAGACGGCAGGATTTTTCAAGGAGCTGGTTTAGCCAACTATCAAGCAAGCATCAAGCCATATCACCAGGAAGGTTTTTTTTACAACCGAGACAATGATCCTGAATTTCACCGAAAAACGGTTTTTAACGAGGAATTTCGCCGATCTTATTGGCAGCCACTGGAGATTTACCTTTACCCCCACAACATCGTTTTTAATTTCTGGTCGGAATTGGGGTTGCTCGGCATGCTAATCTTTGCTTGGATTATTATTAAATTTTTTTTCGTTGGAATTTGGAATTTGTTTGGGAGTCTGCCTGTCCGGCAGGCAAGCTGGAAATTGGAAATTGAAAATTCGGAAGAGCAAAAAAACAAATACCTGACAATAGGCTTGTTGGGCGCCATGATCGTAGTCGTTATCCACGGCTTTGTGGATGTGCCGTATTTCAAGAATGATCTGGCTGTTTTATTTTGGCTATTAATCGCTTTGATGGGTTTAATTCAATTAAACAACAAACAGGATGGAAAAAATTTATAATAAACTAGTGCGAGATAAGATTTCGGAAATCATCAATTTTAGGGCAATAGGAGTGGGTTGTTGAATTATTCAAAAAAATTGCTTGAAGAAGTAAAAAAATGAGAACAAGCACGAGTGGAGAAGGATGGGCTTACAAAAGAGATCGGTGGCTTATGTGAGTTGACAGAGACTATTATTAAGAAATGCGGTTTGAATGAAAGAGTCGTCAGAAAAATTCAAATTGAAAGGCGAGGGAAGCGAGGATGCTATGCTAAAAAAATTTATTTGGAAACAATTAAAGAAAACTGGCAATGCAAGTGATCATCCAAAAATTTATCGCGCAATCAAACTGTTGCGCCAGACGTAAAAGTTGAAGAATTAAGCAAAAGCGATGAAGTAATAGTGAACGATTGGTTGGCGCAAATCGGGCAGCTTATTAATGAGTCTGACTAAGTAAAATTAAAGCACAAGTCCTTGGCTTGCCAAAAGAAAAAATATATATTAAATCATTTATTCCTCATAGGCTTGACTTGAGGTTTCCTTGCAAGGAAGAGTTTGAGAAACCATTGGTTTCTCAAATAAAAAAATTTTCCTTGGGATACCTCGTGGGCTTGCCCCGAGGTAATTCATTTTAAACAAACCTGGAGGTTATATTTGTACTAATAGGAAGTTTCCCAGTGAAAAAAATATTTTCGGTATTTTGCTTAAAGAATTTTCTGGCTTGGTCATAGCCGCCTTCATCACTAATATGTTTGTCTTGAGCAAGGTGATATTTCTTATTTTGACGGCGAGAAAAAAGAAACGTTCAAGCTTTTTTGATTGGGTGGTGACTAAAAATTACGACAGTGCTGTTTTTTGCAATTTTGATCATTGCAAGATAGGACTTTAATTTGGGAGGCGTACCAAAGCGGTTGAATGGGCCGCACTCGAAATGCGGTAAGGGAGCAATCTCTTCAGAGGTTCGAATCCTCTCGCCTCCGCCA
>CAYUHZ010000010.1:0-6062 GCA_964444625.1 uncultured Gammaproteobacteria bacterium
TTTGCTTCAGCTTATCACGAAGACCGCGACCTGTTAATTCTTTTATATCATTATGTTAAATCCAAAATTAACCCAAAAAGAAGAAATTGTTTTGACGGTTAATGAAGCTACTAAACAGTTGTTTCAATTGGTTTATAAAGGCAAGAATCAATCGGAAGAAAAAAATGACGACAGCCCAAAAATCAGGGTTTCCGAATTGATTTCAAAGATGGCTTTTTATTATGAAAAAATCAGGAATTCGGTTGATTATAAAGAAGAGCATTTATTAAGAAAGGCGGCAATTGAAAGAATATTGAAGAGGCAAATTGTTATTCAAACAGCAAAAAACGGCAAAGAAATAGCAAGGCATTTATTGGTAGAACTAATCAGGGCTTCATATTTGTCCAACAATACGATTGCCGAAAGTAAGATTGACGAGGTGGGGCAAATTATTGAAAAGTATATAAAATTGAAAAATTATTATAACAGTCAAATTAAAAATAAAGAAAATGAGTCGCGCAACAAAACTGCTAATTGGATAATCAGCATGGCGGCCTGCGAGATTGAAGAAAATATTTGCAGCAACCAATTGGACAAAATCGTGGTTGACAGCATGTATCAGATTTTAATTAAAAATATAATTTTGCCACAGGGATTGCCATATGAAAAAGACAAGGAAATACAGGTCTTGGTCGCTATATACAGAAATTATTTGAAATACGACCAGGCCATGATTGACTTTTTACTGCTTAAATACTATCAAGCAAATTGGCTGGAAGCGGGCGAAGATACGATCATTGAATTAGGTGGAAAAATAAATAAACTGCGCCAAGCAATCGGTTGGCAGGCCGAGCACCCTTTGTCCGGGCAGATGAATCGTATTATCAGTCGATATACAGTTTTTTATTCAATATTGATAGATGCCATCAGAGAGGACCCGATAGGCCTCTATCAAAGTATCAAAAACGATCCAAAGGTATTCCTTCGAGCAATCAAGAAAGTTTGCAGCAAAAGATACGATATTGCCAAGAAAAAATTAGGCAGGGCCGCTGTGAGAAGTATTATCTATATTTTTATAACCAAAATGGTTTTGGCGTTAATTTTGGAGATACCTGCCACTCTTTGGTTGGGCGAAGTGGTAAACTATCTCTCATTATCAATTAATATTTGTTTTCCACCGCTTCTTTTATTTATGATAGTTTTGTTTACTCGGGTTCCATCAGAAGATAATACCGATAAAATAATCAATGGAATAAATGAAATTGTATTTGATGAAAAAAAGCGCAAAGAACCTTTCCAGCTGAGGCAGCCAGGGAAGCGCGGTGGTTTTATGAATGTCGTTTTCAGCTTGATCTATGCCGTTACCTTTTTCCTGTCATTCGGATTAGTTATTTGGGCCTTGGATAAAATGCATTTTACGGTAGTTAGTATTTTGATTTTTTTGTTCTTTTTAACTTTAGTAAGTTTTTTTGGCATACGTATCAGGAAAGTTGCGCGTGAATTGGTTATCGTTGAGAGCAAGGAAAATATCATGAATTTCTTGGTAGATTTTTTTTATGTTCCTATTGTGGCTGTCGGCAAATGGTTGAATGAAAAATTTTCCCACGTTAATCTTTTCGTTTTTATCTTGGATTTTATTATCGAGGCGCCTTTCAAGATTTTTGTTGATATAGCAGAAGAGTGGACCAGATATGTCAAGGAGAGAAAAGAGGAAATAATTTAAGAATAGGCACTGTCGCCAAACTTGGAGCAAAATTTGAAAATAACCACTAAAATTAGCTTTTTAGTTGTTAAAAATGCTTAAAAAATTTGTGCCAATATTAGCCATTGGCGACAGCACCGAATAATGACGAATTTCCAATAACGAATGACAAATAAAGCAAATATTATCATTTTAATTTGAGCTCATTTTGTCATGGAATTTAGACATTTTTAATTTTTATGCCCACCCTATATATCGTAGCCACGCCTATCGGCAATCTGGAAGATATTAGCTTCCGAGCTATCCGCATATTAAGCGAGGTTGATTTTGTTCTGTGCGAAGATACTAGAGTAACTAAGGTTTTATTGGACCACTACAAGATCAATACGCCAACCATGAGCTATCATCAACATTCTGATTTGAAGCAGACAGAAAAAATCATCGCCATGCTGGACGGAGGGAAAAATATCGCCTTGGTGAGCGATGCCGGTACGCCCGGCATATCCGATCCGGGCGGGAAATTAGTGCAAGCGGTTTTGGAAAAACTGGGCGACGATATCAAAGCTGAATCAGTACCGGGCCCTTCGGCGGCTACCGCCGCCTTGTCTATTTCTGGCATTCCGACCGACAAATTCGTCTTCATGGGATTTCCGCCGCACAAGAAGGGCAGGCAAACTTTTATCAGCAAAATTCTTGACAGCGAATATCCGGTAGTCGTTTATGAATCAAAACACAGGATCATCAAATTTTTGGAAGAATTAAAAAGCTTAGCCAAAGAAAAAGAGAGAGAGGATAGCGAAAGAATTAGGAATTATGAATTAAGGATTAGGGGGAGAAAGGAGTTGCTCAGTAAAAAAATGAAAGCAACTGTAAACCAAAAATTTCAAGCCGCCAATCTGACTTCGGTGGTAGTTTGCCGGGAATTATCAAAGATGCACGAAACAGTTTATCGGGGCGATATCGAGACGATTATTGAGAAAATAACCGCGGATAAGAATGACCAAAAAGGGGAGTTTACGGTAATTATAGGTAAATAAAATTAAGTTTATGTTAAAAATCGATTTACATATCCATACTATAGCTAGCGGTCATGCAAATTGTACTTTAGTCGAATATATCAACCAGGCAAAGAAAAATAAAATGAAAACTATCGGTATCACAGATCATGGTCCAGCCAATAGTGAAACCGTGGTGACGGAAATTTATTTTACAGAATTGATGAGGATTCCCAAAAAAGTTAAAGGCATAAGAATATTAAAAGGTATCGAGGCCAATATAATCGGGGATGGTCAGATCGATATTTCCAGCAAAGCGATAAACCAGATGGACTATGTGATGGCCGGTATGCATAAACATGCGGGATTTGTCGATCAGGGCAGCGAGAAAAATACGGCGGCGATAATTAATCTGATAAAATCAGGAAATATCGACATCCTAACCCATCCCTTCGTGATGAATTTTAATGTCGACATAGAAAAGATCGCGCATGCCGCCTGTCAAAACGATGTTTTGCTTGAAGTTAACGCCTTTTATTTAACGGGCATAAGGGGTCCGGAGAAACATTTGGAAAACCTAACCAATTTAAAAAAAATTATTAAAATAGTGAAAGAGCATAAGAAAAAAGTTATAGTCAACAGCGATGCTCATAACATCTGGGAGTTGGGCGATGACAGTTGTTTGAAAAAAATCAAAAAAGAGATCGGTTTGAGCGAAGATATGATAATCAATAACTATCCCAAATTATTATTCCAGCAACTTAATATCAAAAATTAATTTTTATGGCCAATAAATACTATATTACTACCACCTTGCCTTATATAAATTCCAACCCTCACATTGGTTTTGTTTTGGAAGTGGTGCGTGCTGATGCGATGGCCAATTTGATTATTCATTTTACTCAAGCAATGGAACAATTCAAACCCGATGAAGCGCTCAAAATTTTGTGGGACAAACTAAGAGCCGATGACGAGATATTGACTCAGCAGCAACCATGGAAATTGACAGATAAAAACGAGCTTAAGAAAATACTGGAACCCGTTGCGCAGGATATTTTGAATACGGCCTTTTTATTGAGATCGCTGCTCCCCGATACAGCGGCAAGATTTATCAAGCAATTTAGCGCAAATAAGATAATAAAAGACGAATCTTTGTTTCTTCGTCTTAGTTAGCAAGATAAAACTATGACCATACTTGACGGCATACTATTGGCAATACTTTCCGGTTTTGTTTTTTATGGTTTATTTTTTGGTTTAATTAGAACTATCGGCTCGCTGGTGGGCGTGATAGTAGGCACTTGGGCGGCGGCGTCCTTGTTTCTTCCGGCTTTTTATTGGACGCAAAATTTATTTTTTGGTTATAATACTATCGGTAAAGTTGTCTGTTTTTTGATCATTTTTTCTTTAACTAACCGTTTAGCTTGCTTTCTTTTCGCCTTGCTGGATAAAATATTTAATATTGTCGCTATCATCCCTTTCGTAAAAACCATCAATCGTTTGGCTGGCGCCGCCTTGGGGTTAATCGAGGGAGGTTTGGCTATTGGTTTAGCGCTTTATATTATTTCCAGCAACTGGGTACTGGGAGGTTGGTTCGCGGAAATATTAGCGCAGTCAGATATCGCTGCTTATTTATTAGATTTTATTGGTATTTTAAAGCCCTATTTTCCAGAAATAATGAAAAGATTGCAAGAATTAATTTAAGCCAGTATTTTATTCCAAAAAGCAGGAGTAAGCCCAGCTTTTATCCTGATTTGAGGTGGTCTAAGCAGTAAAATTAAAAATATGGAAATAATAAAGATAAATTTAAACAGAATCGTTTCTACTAAACTTGATCGAATAGTAAAATTTTTTCCCAAGGCAAGGTGATTGTTTGTCCAACTGACACCATCTACTGACACCATCTATGGTTTTAGTTGTTTGGTTACAGCTAAAAAAACTATCAAAAAAATCAGAAAAATTAAACGTCGCGACGAAAGGCCAATGATAATTCTTGTCAGCGACTTATCAATGGCAAAAGAATATTGCGAAACCAGTCCCGATCAAGAGAGGTATTTGAAATCTGTTTGGCCTTGTCCGGTCACGGCAATTTTGGAAAAAAACCTTACCAGCGGAAGTATCGGGAGGCGGGAAAATGGTTGCCGTCCGTTGCCCGAATAATAATTTTTTAAAGAAGCTGATTTTAAAAACAGAACAACCGATTGTTTCCACTAGTTTGAATATCAACGGACAAGAACCGCTTAATAATTTAGATGAGATTGAGTTATATTTTAAGCATCAGTTGCCTGATTTGGCGGTGGACACTGGGAAAAGCAGAAGAAAAAAACCGTCAAAAATAATTGATATAACGGATATGGCGAATATTAGAGTAATTCGTAGACAATAATTTTCAATTTATAATTTTTAAACAAAGGCTTAATTTTTTAATTAATTCGTTCAGTTATTAATTTTTTAAAATTAGAAATAAAAATTAGAATTTTATGCTGATAGACACTCACGCTCATGTTAATTTCAATGCTTACAAAGAAGATGCCGACGAAGTCATCAAGAAGGCGCTGAATGAAAAAGTTTGGATGATTTTGGTCGGTTCGGAATATAAAACGTCCAAGCGCGCCCTGGAATACGCGAATAAATATCAGAGCGGGGTTTTTTCCGCAGTCGGCCTTCATCCAATACATGTTCATGATGTCAAGGCGATAGGAGATGACTATAGTCTTGACAGTCGGGCCGAAGAGTTCAGTTATGACGCTTATGAAAAACTAGCTCAATTTAAAAAAGTGGTGGCGGTCGGTGAAATCGGTTTGGATTATTGTCATATTGATTTAAAGCAAGATGTTCCCGCGATCAAGGAGGAGCAAAAAAAAGTTTTCCTTCAGCAGTTGTTATTGGCGCTTAATTTAAAAAAACCAGTAATTATTCATTCACGGCAATCAAGCGACGATTTAATCCCATTGCTGAAGGATTTCAAGAGAAAAAATAAGTCGCTATTTTCAAAAGATGAGCCTTGGGGAGTAGTGCATTGCTACTCTGAAGGCCTTGATGCCGCATGGGAATATTTTTCGCTCGGCCTGATGTTGTCTTTTACCGGTTTGATTACCTTTAGCCAATCTTATGATGAATTGTTAAAAAAAGTCCCGTTGGAAAAAATTATGGTAGAGACTGATTGCCCCTATTTGACACCGGAACCATTTCGCGGCAAGCGTAATGAGCCCTTATTGGTCAAATATGTAGCGCAAAAAATCGCTAGCATCAAGAACATCAGTCAAGAAAAAATGGAAGGAATTACCACGCAAAACGCCAGGAGTTTATTTAGGATTTAATCCCAACAAACACCAATAAAACACGTGCCTTGACTTTATTTTAGGTTTTTGCTAAATTAAAATTAATCT
>CAYUHZ010000010.1:6162-23337 GCA_964444625.1 uncultured Gammaproteobacteria bacterium
AATAAAACACGTGCCTTGACTTTATTTTAGGTTTTTGCTAAATTAAAATTAATCTTCATATATCCCGAATGGTCGGGATTTATTTTAGTTTTTTTATCATTTTTTCATTATTATGCCAACAGTAAATCAATTAATTCGCAAAAGCAGAATTTTTACTAAGCACAAGAGCAAATCTCCGGCTTTGCAAAACACTTTAGACACTCTGCATCGCAAAAGAACGGATCTGCCCAAGGGCGCGCCTTTTAAACGTGGCGTTTGTTTGAAAGTTACCACAACCACCCCGAAAAAACCGAATTCTGCTCTACGGAAAATAGCTCGCGTACGTTTGTCTAATGGTATGGAAGTGACCGCATATATCCCGGGCGTTGGTCATAATTTGCAAGAGCATTCAATCGTCTTAGTTAAGGGCGGCAGGACGCCTGATTTGCCTGGTGTGCGATACAAAGTTATTCGCGGCGTTTACGATACGCAAGGAGTTCAGGGCAGGAAACAATCCAGATCTTGTTATGGCGCCAAGAAAGAAAAAGCTAAAAAATAATAATAACCATTTTTTAATAAAATATGAGAGGTAAACAAGCGTCAAAAAGAAAAATTGATAAAGATCCGAAATATAATGATCCGGATATCGCTAAATTAACGAACTATATTATGCGCGATGGCAAGAAGACCACTGCACAGAAGATAGTATTTAATTGTTTGGAAATTATTAAAGAAAAAAGCAAACAAGATCCCAGACATGTGTTTAATAAGGCATTGAAGCAAGTCGGGCCGTTATTGGAAATACGCGGTCGCCGAGTGGGCGGAGCCAACTATCAGATTCCTTACCAGGTAAGAGGGGAAAGACGTTTTAATCTTGCTTGTCGTTGGATTATTACCGCAGCCAATACCCGCAAAGGAAGACCAATGGCTGAAAAACTGGCTGAAGAAATTCTAGATGCCAGTCGTGGCGAGGGTGCGGCAGTCAAGAAGAGAATTGATGTGCATCGTATGGCTGAATCAAACAAAGCTTTCGCGCATTTTGCCAGATAAACAATTCGCGTCAGGCGTGATAATCAAGCGCTAAACGCGAATTTTTAGTCTAAATTTTTTGCAGACAAATTTAGTTAAGATATAAAATAAAACTTTATGCCCAGAGAATATAGCTTAGATAAAACAAGAAATATTGGTATTATTGCCCATATTGACGCGGGAAAAACCACTATTTCCGAGCGCATTCTTTTTTATACCGGCAAGAAGCATAAGATCGGCGAAGTTCATGAAGGAGCGGCGGAAATGGATTGGATGGAACAAGAGCGCGAGCGCGGCATCACTATAACTAGCGCCGCCACTACTTGTTTCTGGAAGGATTGCCGGATCAATCTGATTGATACTCCCGGGCACGTTGATTTTACCGCTGAAGTTGAAAGGTCGTTGCGCGTTTTGGATGGCGGCGTGGTTGCCTTTGACGGAGTAGCTGGCGTAGAGCCTCAGTCGGAAACAGTTTGGCGCCAAGCGGATAAATATAAAGTTCCTCGTTTGGCTTTCGTCAATAAAATGGATCGCACAGGAGCTAATTTCTATAAAGACTTAGAAGCAATTCATAAAAGATTGACCAAAAAAGCTTTCCCCGTACAGTTGCCAATCGGCGCTGAAAATAACTTCAAAGGCATTATAGATTTATTAGAACGTAAAGCCAGGGTTTATCTGGATGACCTGGGCACCAAGTGGGAGGATGTGGAGATTCCTGAAGACATGAAGGAGGAAAGCGAAAAATTTCGCGCCGAATTAATGGAAGCAATAGTAGAAAATAACGAAGAATTGATGAATAAGTATTTGGCCGGAGAAGAGTTGTCTTTGGAGAGCGTCAAGAAAGAATTGCGCGAAGCTGTGATTAGCAACAGGATCGTTCCGGTATTATGCGGTAGCGCCTTAAAAAATAAAGGCGTGCAGTTTTTGCTTGATGCGGTAGTTGAATATTTGCCATCTCCATTGGACGTTCCAGCCTTAGTCGGTTTTGATCCGGCCAACGAAGAAACGAAGATTCAAGTCAACCCTTCAGACGGGGAGCCTTTTGCCGCGTTGGCTTTTAAAATAGCTACTGACCCCTATGTTGGGAAGCTTTGCTTTATCAGGGTGTATAGCGGTGTTTTACAATCAGGTTCATATGTAGTAAATACTTCCAACGGCACCAGAGAGAGAATTGGTCGCATTGTCAGGTTGCACGCAAACCATCGTGAAGAAGTGCAAGAAGTTTATGCCGGAGAAATCGCCGCCGCCATTGGATTAAAAAGCACTACTACCGGCAACACATTATGCGATGACTCCAGATTGGTGGTGCTTGAATCAATTACCTTCCCTGATCCGGTTATTTCCGTAGCGATAGAGCCAAAAACCAAGGCGGATCAAGAAAAGATGGGTATCGCCTTGTCTAAACTATCAGAAGAGGATCCGACCTTCAGGGTGAAGAGCGATGAAGAAACCACGCAGACTATTATTTGGGGCATGGGAGAGTTGCATCTAGACATTATTGTAGATCGAATGAAACGTGAATTCAAAGTGGAAGCTAATATCGGCAAACCTCAAGTAGCCTATCGCGAAACCATTAAGAATAAAGCGGAAGCCGAAGGCAAATACATCAGACAGTCAGGCGGACGCGGACAATATGGTCATTGTTGGATAAGATTGGAACCGAACGAAGTAGGCAAGGGCTATGAATTTAAAGACGAAGTGAAGGGCGGTTCCATTCCTAGGGAATTTATTCCAGCTATTGATAAGGGCATCAAGGAAGCGCTAGACAAGGGCATTTTGGCTGGTTATCCGGTAGTTGATGTAAGGGTGGCGGTATTTGACGGCAGTTTTCATGAAGTTGACTCTTCTGAGGCGGCTTTTAAAATCGCCGGATCTTTGGCTTTCCAAGATGCCGCCAAAAAAGCTAGTCCGATTATTCTTGAGCCGATTATGAAAGTTGAAGCAGTTACTCCGGAAGAATTTATGGGTGATGTGATAGGCGATTTAAATTCCAAGCGCGCTCAGATTGAAGAGATGGGCGAAAGAGCAGGGGTTAAAGTGGTTAGCGCCAAGGTGCCTTTGTCGGAAATGTTCGGTTATGCAACCAAATTAAGATCAATGAGCCAAGGCAGGGCTAGTTATAGCATGGAGTTTGCCCATTATGCTGAAGTGCCAAGAAATGTCGCAGAAACCATCATTGGGCAAAAGGCTAATCAAGGCAAATAAAGCTATTTAATATTAGGTTAAAAAATTGATTTGACAAGAAACTTTCAAGCCAATATAATAAACTAATGATTAATTTCTTGAATATTGGTTTATGAATGAACAATTGCAAAAAGTAATCAGTTTGATTAGGAAAACTGGCGATAGGTTGATAATTTTTGATCGAGTTCGCCCAGAAGAAACATATGTCGTCATGGGCCTGAAGGATTATGAAAACATCGCCATCGGCAGGAGTGAAGTAAGGGGATTGACAGAGGAAGAATTACTTGATAAAATAAATCGCGATATCGCAATCTGGAAAAGCGATCAGGAAAACCACAATTATTCGATAAATCTATTAAATTTAACTTCAAAATTAGATTTATCCAATAACATTGAAGGTTACAGCGCAAAAAAGAAAAAAACAAATAAAGACTGGGCGATTCCCGAAGATCGCAAACAATTCGCAGAAGAAGTGATTGACAGTTCGGAAGAAGAAGACAGGCAATATCTAGAAGAAATATTAGTTTAATTAGTAACAATATTAATAATAATTTAAAGAAGACGGCTGGTTGCCCGCCTTTTATCTATCTAAGGGCAAATAACCTCGTCACCAAAAGGTGAAATCAAGAGGGCCGTTCAAAAAAAATATATGGCAGAAAAATTTGAACGCACAAAACCCCATGTCAATGTCGGCACAATCGGCCATGTTGACCATGGTAAAACAACTTTAACAGCAGCCATGCTGCAAGTGATGAAGGCTAAGGGCATGAGAGCCACAGATAAGGGAGTTGATCAAATAGATGCCGCTCCGGAAGAAAAGGAAAGAGGCATCACTATCGCCACTTGCCATGTCGAGTATGAATCGGAAAAAAGACATTATGCTCATGTTGACTGTCCGGGGCACGCTGATTATGTCAAGAATATGATCACCGGAGCCGCTCAAATGGACGGAGCTATCTTAGTGGTAGCAGCTACCGATGGTCCAATGCCACAAACCAGAGAACATATCATTTTAGCTCGTCAGGTCGGAGTTCCTTATATTGTAGTGTTTTTGAATAAATGCGATATGGTGGAAGATAAGGAACTGATCGATTTAGTTGAAGAAGAAATCAGGGAGTTGTTGAAAAAATATGAATTTCCAGGAGACCAAACTCCAATCATCAGAGGTAGTGCTTTGAAAGCTCTGCAGAACCCATCAGGTGAAGACGGCAAGGCGATTGAAGATTTGGTTAAAGCCCTAGATGATTATATTCCTGAACCACAGCGCGATACCGATAAAACTTTCTTGATGCCGGTTGAGGACATTTTCACTATTGAAGGTCGGGGTACGGTCGTTACTGGTAGAATTGAAAGAGGTATTGTTAAGTTAAACGATGAAGTTGATATTATCGGTTTAACAGAAACCAAGAAGACCGTTATTACCGGCATCGAAATGTTTAACAAATCATTAGACGAGGGCAGAGCCGGAGATAATGCCGGCTTATTGCTCCGTGGTACCAAGAAGAATGAAGTGGAAAGAGGTCAAGTGTTGGCTAAACCCGGATCAGTTAATCCCCACACAGAATATGAAGCAGAAGTTTATATTTTATCCAAAGAAGAAGGCGGACGCCATAAACCATTTTTCAAAGGTTATAAGCCGCAATTTTATATCCGCACCACTGATGTAACTGGAGAAGTAGAATTGCCGGAAGGCACCGAAATGGTTATGCCGGGCGACACAGTTAATTTAAAAGTTAAGCTGATTGCCCCAATTGCTTTGGAGGAAAAACAGAAATTTGCTATCAGGGAAGGCGGCAAAACAGTAGGCGCTGGAGTAGTTACCAAGATTATCAAATAGAAGATAGATAGTTTTCTTCCTCAGAGCAGTTTGAGGAGGAAAAATCTGTTTTTAAATTTATATTTATAACAAACAATTTAATGACTGATGAAAAAAAAGACAAACAGGATTCAAAAACAAAAAATTCCCCGGAAGAAATAAAACAGAGAATCCGCATTAAAATCAAGGCCTTTGACCACAAAATCATCGACCAGTCCACCAAGACGATCATTGAAGCCGCCACCAGAAGCGGAGCTCAGGTTTTTGGACCGATCCCTCTGCCGATTGAAAAGAAGAAATATACCGTCAACCGTTCAACTTTTGTGCACAAAGACGCCAGAGATCAGTTTGAAATGAGAATCCATAAGAGATTGGTAGATATAATCGAGCCCACCGGCAAGACTATCGAGCTGTTAAGCAGTTTAAGTTTGCCAGCAGGCGTGGACGTTGAAATTAAGATGTAGTTAGTTAGACCTTAATCGGTCGAATAGTCGTCTGATTTTTTTAGTAATCTCGCTGTCTGGCGAGCAGTGCTGAAAGAAAAACTGCGCTATATCTCAGGAGTTAAAATTAATTAACAAAAACAGCAAAATCAAGCTTAACAGTAATTAGTTTTTTGCTGGCTTTGTCATTAAGACCAGTTTTTTTATTTTAGAAATGTTTTATGAAATTTATCATAGGAAAAAAAATTGAAATGACTCAAGTTTGGGAAGGCGAAAAGGTGGTTGCCGTTACCAGGATTCAAGCTGGACCATGCGTTGTGTCGCAAATAAAAACCAAGAAGCAGGATGGTTATGAAGCGATCCAGCTAGGTTTTGGTTCAAGAAAAGAAAAAAACATTAAAAAACCGCAGCTAGGCCATTTGGCAAAAATCACCAAGGCGCAACCAAAAGTGAAAATCAATTTTTCTTTATTAAAAGAGTTCAAGGCGCCGGCCGAGAAATTATCAGTTGGCGATGTGATACAAGTTGATTCTTTTGCCGCAGGCGATGTGATACAAGTTACCGGTATTTCAAAAGGTAAAGGTTTTCAAGGCGTAGTTAAGCGCCATGGCTTCCATGGACATCCAAAAACCCATGGACACAAAGATCAATTGCGCATGCCTGGTTCTATCGGAGCGGGCGGAGTACAGCATGTTTTCAAAGGTACTCGCATGGCAGGAAGAATGGGCGGGGAGCAGGTTACCACCACCAATTTGAAAGTGGTTGAGGTTTTAGCCGAGACTAATGAATTATTAGTTAAGGGCGCGGTTCCCGGAGCTAGGAATTCTTATGTTTTTATCAGTGGTCCGGGAGAATTGAAGATTGGTCAACCTCAAGAAGAAAAACAGGAAACTCCGGTGTTTGAACCAATTGCTGAAGAAATTAAACAAGAAAGCGACAAAACAGAACAGAAATAAAATTTTATTGAACTAAAACTATACTGATATAATATGGCAATTAAAATAAAAATTTATAATCAGCAAGCGGAACCGGCTGGAGAAATGGAGCTTGATTCAAGAATATTTGGCAAAAAGGTAAATTCAGCACTAGTCCACCAAGCAGTGGTGGCGCAGATGGCCAATCAGCGCCAAGTTTTGGCGCACACCAAGACCAAGGGAGAGGTTCGCGGCGGAGGCAAGAAGCCATGGAGGCAAAAAGGAACCGGTCGGGCAAGAGTAGGCTCAAACCGCAGTCCGTTATGGCGCAGTGGCGGCATAACGTTTGGTCCAAGAGCTGATAGAAATTTCAGTTTGAAAATTAATCAAAAAATGAAACAAAACGCTTTGTTCATGGCTCTGTCTGACAAGGTAGCAAGTAGCAGGGCTTTTTTGCTTGATAAAGTCGATTTAAGCGAATACAAAACCAAGAACGCCAATCAGATCATCAAGAATATTGAAGCCAAACTGTTGCCAGTTGAAAAAAAACCGAAGTCAAAAGAAACCAGAAGCATTCTGTTTGTTGATTGCGAAAAAAAAGATGAAAAAAAATACTCTTTCAGAAATTTAAGCGGAGTTAAGTTGTCGCACTTGGATGGCATAAATTTGGTAGAAATTTTAAAATATCGCTATTTGATTTTTACCACCGAGGCGATAAAAAAACTTGAAGAAAGGTACAAGAAATAATATGGGATTATTCAACAAACAAAAAACTGAAGATAAAAAATCATCGACCGAAGTTAAATCCAACAAGAAAACTAAAGTAACGGCTTCGGAAAAAACGACCAGCATGAAAGACCTTTATCAGTCTAGCGGAGCGGTTAAGCCGGTTGATGGAACGAAACAGCAAGAAAAAGCGATCGGCAACTTTCAACTAGCTCATCGCATATTGATTAAACCGTTAGTTACTGAAAAGGCGACCAATTTAGTAGCGGAAAACAAATATGTTTTTGCGGTGGCGATCAGTGCCAATAAGATCGAGATTGCCAAGGCAATCCAGCAAGTTTATGCTGTTAAGCCTTTAAATATCAGAGTTATTAGAATGGAGGGCAAGCAAACGAGATACGGTAGAACAAAGGGCAAGCGCAAAGACTGGAAAAAGGCCATAGTCGCTTTGCCTAAGGGCGCAACCATCAAAGTTTACGAGGGAGTATAATTCATTTTTCAATTACCAATTTTCAATTAAGGATATGGGAATAAAAAAAGTAAAACCAACCACACCAGGAAGGCGTCAAGCAAGTTTTGACGATTTTGCCGATATTACCGGTAAACCGCAGATCAAAAAATTATTGTCTTTTAAGAAAAAAACCGGCGGCAGAAACGCACAAGGAAAAATTACTGTAAGGCATCGCGGCGGCGGAGCTAGAAGGTTTGTTAGGTTGGTTGATTTCAAGAGAGACAAGTTTGATATCAAGGGAACAGTCAAGGCCATAGAATATGATCCTAATAGAAATGCTCGTTTAGCCTTAGTTTCTTATGCTGACGGCGAAAAAAGATATATTATCGCTCCCTTGGGTCTGACGGTTGGAGCTGAAATTAAAAGCTCCAAAAGTTTGATTGAAATAAAACCAGGCAATTGTCTGCCGATTAAATATATTCCAGCTGGAGTCGCGGTGTATAACGTTGAACTAGAGCCCGGCTATGGCGGAAAAATCGCCAGATCAGCCGGCAATTTGATTTATGTTATGGCGACCGAGGGGAAATTTGCCCAAATAAAGATGCCTTCAGGAGAGATTCGATTAGTAAAGGGAGATGGCTTGTGCACTGTCGGACAGGTTAGCAATCCGGATAACCGTCACATATCACTGGGGAAAGCCGGTAGAACCAGGAGAATGGGCATCAGACCGACAGTTCGGGGCAAAGCGCAAAATCCGCTTGATCATCCCCATGGCGGCGGAGAAGGCAACCAGTCAATCGGTTTGAAAGCGCCGAAAACCAAGTGGGGCAAATTAGCGCTTGGCGTGAAGACCAGGAAGAGAACATCCAGGACAAATCGCTTGATCGTCAAACGAAGAAAATAATCACTTAATAATTTTAATAACATGTCAAGAAGTTTAAAAAAAGGTCCATACATCAACGACAGAATAATCAAGAAGCTACAAAATTTGAAGCCGGGCGACAAGACCATTATTAAGGTATGGGACAGAGCAGCGACCATAACTCCGGAAATGCTCGGGTTCACTCTGGGAGTGCATAACGGCAAACAACACACGCCGGTGTTTATTACGGAAAACATGGTTGGTCATCGTTTGGGAGAATTTTCTCCAACCAGAAAATTCGTCAGCCATGGCGGAAAAATGGCAAAGGAACAGGCCAAGGGAAAACCGGCTAAGTAATTTTTATACTATGGAAATCAAAGCAAAAGCAAAATTTATCAGAATGTCCCCCAAAAAAGTTCGTTTATTGGCTGATTTGATTCGCGGCAATGAAGTTCTGTCATCGCTAGACCAGTTAAAATTTGCCAATAAAGCAGCCGCCTTACCTGTAAGCAAGCTGGTGAAGTCAGCTGTTGCCAACGCCAGCCACAATTACGAAATCAAAGAAGACAATTTGTTCATCAAGGAGATCAAAGTTGACGGCGGGCCTTCTTTAAAACGTTGGGCTCCGAAAGCTCATGGCCGCGCTACTCCGATCAGAAAGCATTCTTGTCATATCACTTTAGTTTTGGGCGAAATAAAAGATAGCGGTGTAAAAAAGGCGAAATCACAAAAAATTGAAGCTCCGATTAAACTAGGGGAAAAGCCGAAGCAGGATGAAGTCATAAAAACAGAAAAAACAAAAGATATCAAAAAAGCCAAAAAGACCGATGAGTTTGACGCGCTTGAAGAAAAGGGCAAGGTTGTTGATACGCGCAATGAGAGCAGGAAGGGTCACAGCAAAGTTGAAGGCGGAGCAAAGGGCTTTGTGGGCAAGATGTTTCATCGAAAATCAGGCTAGCATATATTTACAACGATAAATTAATTATTTATGGGACAAAAAGTCAATCCAAAAATTTTTAGAACAGGAGTAATCAGGTCATGGAATTCAAAATGGTTTTGTGATGGAAAAAAAATGATACTCAATATCAAGCAAGACACCATGGTTAGGAAATTCCTTGTCAAACAATTCAAAGAAGCCGGAGTTGATCGAGTTGAAATAGAAAGAAGCGCAAATAAAATTTCCGTTAATATTTTTACCGCAAAACCAGGGTTGATTATTGGTCGTGGAGGCACCGGAGCTGAAGATTTAAAAAAGGAAATTCATAAACAATTTTTAAAAACTTTCCGATTAAATGAAATAACTTTAAACATTACCGAAGTTGATCGCCCCAATTTAAGTTCTCAGATTTTAGTGCAATCAATGATACTTGACATTGAAAAAAGAATTCCTTTCCGTCGAGTAATGAAACAGACGATCGCTCGAGCTGAAAGAGCCGGAGCATTGGGGGTGAAGGTGATTATCAAGGGCAGATTAAACGGAGCAGAGATAGCTCGCAGCGAAATGTTGACCACCGGAAAGGTTCCGCTTCACACCTTGCGCGCGGATATTGATTTTTCTCGCGGTACCGCCAATACTATTTACGGAGCGATTGGAGTTCGCGCTTGGGTTTATCGCGGCGAGGTTTTTTCTAAAGAAGAAGAAAAGAAGGGCCAGATTCTAGGCAGCGGCCAAAACAAAAAATAATAACCAATTTTATGTTAACGCCAAAAAAAACAAAATACCGAAAAATGCATAAACTGAATCGCGGCGGCAAAGCGACCAGAAGAAACAAAGTAAGTTTCGGCAGTTATGGTTTGCAGAGCCTGGAAGCGCATTGGGTAAATTCCAGACAGATTGAAGCCGCCAGACGGGTAATTACTCGTTATACCGAGCGCGGCGGCAAAATTTGGATTAGAATTTTTCCCGATAAATCAGTTACTATTAAGGGCGGAGAAATTCCCATGGGGAAAGGCAAGGGTTCGGTTGACCACTATGTGGCGATAATTAAGCCGGGCATGATGCTGTTTGAAATAGAAGGGGTTCCAGAGGCCAAGGCCAGGGAAGCGATGACTATGGCCGCTTATAAATTGCCGATAAAATGTAAATTTGTTGCTAAGAAATTAGCTTAAAATAATTCAAGGAATAGCTATAGATAATATGGAATTTAAAGAGATAAAAAATAAAAATTTGAGCGAATTAAATAAATTATTAGCCGAGTCGCGCGATCGATTGCGCGATCTGATGTTTAAAGACGCCAATAAACAGCTAAAAAATATTCGCGAGATCAGGCAAATCAGAAAAACTATCGCACAAGTTTTAACAGTAATTAACAAAAATCAGCAGACCAAGGCGGTTATAGCAGAAACGGAAAAAGAAAAGTAATTTAAAAATATGGAAAATAAAAAAATAATTAGAAAATTTAATGGAGTGGTAATTGCCAATAAAATGGATAAAACGATTACTGTTAAAGTTGAAAACGTCAAAATTCACCCAAAGTATCAAAAGCGTTTTATTGTCAGTCGCAAATTCAAGGTCCACGATGAAAAGAAACAATTCCAACCAGGCGATAAGGTGGTTTTTACGCAGTGCCGCCCAATAAGCAAAGACAAAAGATGGCGAGTGTTATATAGCTAGTTTTTAAATTTATGATACAACATAGAACAATGTTAAGGATCGCAGATAATACCGGAGCCAAACTGGTGCAGTGCATCAAGGTGTTGGGCGGCTATCAAAAAAGATATGCTCGCGTAGGCGAGATTATTATCGTAGCCGTCAAAGAAGCAGTTCCACATTCTTCTGTTAAAAAAGGCGACGTGTTGACAGCGGTAGTAGTCAGAACTAAAAAAGAAATCAGGCGCAAGGATGGCAGTTATATTAGATTTGATGATAATTCCTGCGTAGTAATAGATAAAAAAAACAAGGAACCAAAGGGTACTAGAATCTTCGGTCCTATTCCTAGGGAAATTAGGCGAGCTGGCTATATGAAAATCGCTTCACTCGCTCCAGAAGTTTTGTAATATTTTATTATGAATATCAAGAAAAACGACAAAGTAAAAATACTTTCAGGCAAGGATAAAGGCAAGATCGGCAAAGTTTTGCAGGTTTTTGCCAAAGAAGAAAAGGCCAGTATCGAAGGTTTGAATTTACTGGTTAAGCATTTACGCCCGAGAAAGCAGAACGAAAAAGGGCAAAGAATTGAATTTCCCGCACCGATGAGCTTGTCCAACTTGATGCTTATTTGTTCAAAGTGCGGTAAGCCGACCAGAGTAGGCGCAAAAACCTTAGAAATAAATCAGTCAGGAAAAATTAAAAAAACCAAAACTAGGTTTTGCCAGCGCTGCAAGCAGGCAATCGATTAATCAATAATTTGCGATTTAAGTCTTAGGAAAAATATGAGATTAATAGAAAAATACCAAAAAGAAATTATTCCGCAGTTGAAAGAGAAATTGGGAGTAAAAAATATTTTAGCGTTGCCAAGAATCAAAAGCGTGGTGGTAAATGTTGGTGTTGGCAGATTTACCAAAGATAAAGCGCATATTGATAATGTGGTAGAAAGTTTAACCAATATCACGGGACAAAAGCCGGTTTTGTGCGAAGCCAAGAAATCTATTTCTGCTTTTAAAATCAGGCAAGGTAATGTGGTGGGCGTGAAAGTTACTTTGCGCGGCAGAAGGATGTATGATTTTATAGAGAAACTGGTAAATATCACCTTTCCTAGAATCAGGGATTTTCGAGGCATTTCCGAAAAGGCGGTTGATAACTATGGCAATATGGCGATCGGATTCAAGGAACATTTGGCTTTCCCAGAGATCAAGATAGACGAGATAAGCAAACAACATGGTTTGGAAGTTTGCGTTTCAACTACTGCCAAGAATTGTGAGACCGGACTGGAACTTTTCCGTTTGCTCGGCTTTCCTTTCAAAAAAGATTAATGGAATATAAATATTTAATATTATGGCAAGAACAGCATTAATAGTTAAAGCAAAAAAGAAACCCAAATTTTCCACCAGATTAGTCCGTCGTTGTTGGCGTTGCGGCAGGAACAAAGGATTAATTAGGGATTTCGGTTTGTGTCGTATTTGTTTCAGGGAGTTAGCCAATAACGCCGAATTGCCAGGTATCACCAAGTCTTCTTGGTAAGATTATATATTTAATATAAAGATTAGATAAAATTATGACCGATCCAATAGCAGACATGTTAACCCGTATCAGAAATGCTTCAGCTGTGAAAAAAAGCGAGGTAGTTTTGCCAATGAGCAAGATGAAGCACCATATCGCTGAAATTTTAGTTAGAGAGGGTTGGTTGGAAGCAGTTGAGGTGATTAAGGGGAACGGGCAAAAAAACCAAGCAGCCGCTTATGATCAATTGAAATTAACGATAAAATATCGACCAGGAGGAAAGCCGGCGATTAGCGATTTGAAGAGGGTTAGCAAGCCGGGAAAAAGAATTTATGTAGGCAAGGATGATTTGCCTCGAGTTTTAAATAATTTAGGAATTGCAATCATTTCGACTTCTCAAGGCCTGATGACCAACAAGGAAGCCAGAAAAAAAGGCGTTGGCGGAGAAATACTTTGCGAAATTTACTAATAATAATATGTCAAGAATAGGTAAGTTACCAATCGAAATGCCAACTGGGATGGAAGCAATGATAAGAGATGGTTTTATTTTTATCAAGAATGCCAAAGGCGAGTTGTCAACCAAGCTGCACAGTGAAGTTAAAATTAATATCACCGGGCAAACATTAACAGTGGAAGTAAGCGAGCCTGACAACAAAAAAATCAAAGCCTTATGGGGTCTTTACCGTAGCTTGATTAATAATATGGTAGAAGGATTAGACAAGGGTTTTGAAAAGAAATTGGAAATTAACGGAGTGGGTTATCGCGCGACTGTTAGCGGTAGTAAGCTTGTGTTAAATCTAGGCTTTTCTCATCCAGTTGATTTCCCAATTCCAACAGGAATCACCGCGACGGTTGAGGGCAATGTTATTGCATTGAAGAGTTTGGATAAATATTTATTAGGTGAAACAGCGGCTCAAATCAGAAAAATCAGAAAACCAGAACCTTATAAAGGCAAGGGCATCAAATATGTCGGTGAAGTTGTCAGAAGAAAAGCCGGTAAAGCTACCGCTAAATCATCTGCCTAAATTTTATGTCAGATTCAGTGTTCGGTAGCGAATATGTCAGTCGAGGAGCCTGGAAGTTGAAAAGCGCGCTTGAACATTTCAAGGTAATAGTTAAAAGGAAAATAGTTGCAGATTTTGGTTGTAGTACCGGAGGTTTTACTGAAATTTTACTGGAAGCTGGCGCAAGCAAGGTTTACGCGGTTGATACCGCCTACGGTCAGTTGGCGTGGAAATTAAGACAAGATCAGCGCGTGGTAGTGTTAGAAAGAACCAACGCTTTACATTTGAATTTACCGGAAAAAGTTGACATAATAACCATTGATGTCGGTTGGACCAGCCAGAAGAAAATTTTGCCGATAGCCTTAAAAAATTTAAAAACAAAAGGTCAGATCATCTCCCTTGTTAAACCGCATTACGAAGCCAACGGTTTCGGCGTTCGTTTTAAGGGAAAAGGCTTAGCTCCGGATGAAGCTAAGAAAGTTCTAGGGGCCGTAATAGCAGGTTTAACCAAAGAAAATATCAATGTAAGCGATTGCCTTGAATCTCCAATTTTCGGAGGAAAGGGTAAAAATATTGAGTATTTAATAATAATCAATCAAGATGAACCAAGAGAAAAGCAAACAAGCCAAAAAACAAAGAAGACAGAGCCGAATTAGGGCCAAGGTATCAGGCACGATTGCCAGGCCTAGGTTGAGCGTGTTTCGCTCCAACCAAGGAATGTATTTGCAGATTATTGATGACAAGTCAGGAAAAACTTTAATCAGCGCTCATAGCAAAGAAATCAAGAAATCAGCTAATAAAACCGAATTAGCTAGCGCGATGGGCAAATTATTAGCGGAGAAAGCTTTGGCTAAAAATATTAAAACTGTCACTTTTGATCGAGGCGGCAATAAATATCACGGACGAGTGAAAGCGGTTGCGGATTCAGCCCGAGCCGCTGGTTTAAATTTTTAATTAATTATTTTAAGTTATCCCAAACAAATTGGGAAAGATAAATATGTCCGAAGAAATAAAAGGCAATCAACAACAGGCACCAGGCGAAGCGAAAGCCCCGGTTGTTAATAACCCAGTTAATGCGCAGAAAAATTTTGATGAAAAGCGAAGATTTGGCAAGGGTGGAGGCAAGAGAGGCGGTTTCAGGGAAAAAAACGAAGAAAAAACAGAAGAATTTGAACAAAAAATTATCGATATCGCTCGAGTTACTCGTGTTATGGCCGGAGGCAAAAGAATGCGTTTTCGCGCTTGCGTTGCTATCGGCAACAAGAAAGGCAGAGTAGCTATCGGTTTAGCCAAGGGAGCCGACGTAACCATGGCGGTTGCCAAGGCAGTCAATAAGGCCAAGAAAGATTTTGTTGATATCCCAATTGTCAAAGGAACCATTCCGCATGAAATCATGCAGAAGGTTGGTGCGGCTAAAATCCTTTTTAAACCGGCTAAGATGGGTCGGGGAATTATCGCCGGAGGTTCGGTCCGAGTGTTATTTGAATTATCAGGCGTCAAAGATGTGACTTGTAAAATTCTAGGCACCAATAACAAGGTAAATAATGTAAAATGCGCCATTACCGCTTTGAAAAAATTGCATCAGCCGAAAATAAAACCAGCCAAAGAAAAAGCAGTTTCAGAAAATAAATAACTATTTTAAATTTATGTTTTTATCATTAAATACAATTAAGCCAGCTCCTGGTTCAACCAAGAAGAGAAAAAGGATTGGTCGTGGCAATTCTTCCGGACACGGCACTTACAGTACCAGAGGGATGAAGGGGCAAAAATCAAGAAGCGGAGGCAGTAAGGGCTTGAAAAGGCTGGGTATAAAAAATATTACTTTGAATATTCCGAAAAGTCGCGGCTTTAAGTCATTGCGCGCCAAAAATCAAGTAATTAATCTGGGCGAATTAAGCAAACATTTTAAAGACGGAGACAGAGTGGATCCGACAGCTTTGTTGCGTCGAGGCTTGGTTAATGACAAAACCAAAACCATAAAAATTCTCGGTCAGGGAGAGTTGAAGGTAAAAAAATTAAATTTTTCGCAAGTAAAAATCAGCGATAAAGCCAAGATTCAGATTTTGGCTCAGGACGGCACTATCAGCTAAAACAATCATGTTTTAGCTTGTTTTTTGAGTGGAATAATAAAATTTATGTTAAATAAACTAATACAAATTTGGAAAGCTCGTGATTTGCGCAATAAGATTTTGTTTGTCTTGGGTATGTTGGTGATTTTTCGCTTAGCCGCTCATGTCCCGATATCGGGAGTTGATGTGGCGGCTTTGAAAGAGTTGTTTGCATCCAACCAAATTTTAGGATTGTTAAATTTGTTTTCGGGTGGCGGTATGCAAAATTTTTCTATCGTCATGATGGGCGTCGCCCCTTATATCACCTCTTCTATCATCTTTCAGTTGCTGGCTATGATTATACCCAAGCTTGAAGAAATGCAGAAAGAAGAGTTGGGCCGACAAAAAATAAACATGTGGACTCGTTGGCTGACAGTTCCGCTGGCAATAATGCAAGCCTTTGGCATGATAACCCTATTGCAACGATCTTCTTATAAAATTTTGGGCGATTATACTTCTTTTGATATGTTTTCCATGTTGATTACCATTACTGCCGGCACCATCTTTTTGATGTGGTTGGGCGAATTGATCAGCGAGAAGAAAGTCGGCAACGGCATTTCCTTATTAATTTTCGCCGGCATAGTTTCCGGTTTGCCTCAGGCGGTACAACAATTGATCGTGGCCTTTGATCCGTCAAAATTATTCCTGCTGATCAGTTTTGTGATCATAGCTTTGATTACCATTGTCGGAGTGGTCTCAATTACCGAAGCGCAACGCAATATTCCAGTCCAGTATGCCAGACAGGTAAGGGGCAACCGCACTTATGGTGGAACCAGCACGCATTTGCCGCTTAGAGTAAATATGGCCGGAGTTATACCAATCATCTTTGCCATTTCGGTCGTGCTTTTTCCTTCTATGATAGCCCAGTTTTTTATCCACGCCAGATCTTCTTGGATCGCAAAAGCGGCTGAATGGACTATTTCCGCTTTTAACAATCAACTATTCTACGGTTTTTTATATTTTTTGTTGGTTTTTGCTTTTACTTATTTTTATACCGAAGTTATTTTTCATCCTACTCAGATCGCGGAAAATTTGCAAAAGCAGGGCGGTTTTATACCCGGTATCAGGCCGGGTAGGCATACAAGTGAATATTTGGCTAATACTACGCATAAAATAATTTTTGTTGGCGCTTTATTTCTGGGTATAATCGCTATTCTGCCGCTGATTATGCGTTATTTTACCGGTATGCAAAGCCTGGCTATTGGCGGAACCAGCTTGTTAATCGTTGTCGCAGTTGTGATTGAAACCGTTAAACAAGTTGAATCACAGCTTACCATGAGAGAGTACGAAGGCATGTAAAGGACTCCCCGTCAAATAGTGTGATAGTTTAATATCCAAATCAACGGTAAAAAGGCTAAAGTAATTTTGGCGATGTAATTGTTGATATTTCTAAAGCCATAGCTGACTCGTTTGATCATCTTAATCTTCGTATGGCAACCTTCGGTAAACCCGTTGGTTGTTTTGTTTTTGAAATAATTCAGTATCGGCCGCTTCCACTTTTTGAGTCAGACCGTCCGAAAACTCGCTTGCGAGTTTGAGGACGAAGTCGTTCCGAAGTTT
>CAYUHZ010000011.1:0-22570 GCA_964444625.1 uncultured Gammaproteobacteria bacterium
GCTCCACTGGCTGGAACGAGTTAGAACCTATATGTATGTATAAAATTCTATTATTAGAGTACCACAACCACTGACAATAAGCAAGTTTGTCGTCTTATCCCCATTAACTAAAAAACGTCAATCCATAAAGTCTTATAATAAACAACCTCCTCGGCTAAAAAACCTAGAAAAACAACGCTTTTATTAAAAACTTTTATTTTCTTACACAAATGTGTTATAATAAATGCATGGAAATCAATTATATTTTTGATTCATTCAAGGGATTAAATAATGAAAAAAATAAAGATTCTACAATTATAATAGACAATGATGATTGCCTATTATTTGTTTTATTCGATGGAGTGGGATCAGCCAAGAATGCTCTCAGGGGGGTGGAATTGTGCTCAGATTTTATAAAAAATAATTATAAAAATTTTTTAAAAGACACTCTTCTATCGTTTAACGATTTAATGTTCGAGGCGAATGAATATATAAAGGAAAAGAACATTGAGGAGCCGTACACTACATACGTTGCACTATTCATCCATAAAAAATCAGATGCTATTTTAATTTCAAGTATGGGCGACTCACGATTTTATGGCATATCAAAACAGTATATTACTCAATACTCAAAGGATGACAAAGGAGAGCTAACCAATACTATTACGAAATGCATTGGCATGAACGAATTGGCGAAAAATGATTTTAAAACAATTGTTATCGACAAACCAGAAAAAAGATTATTACTATGCAGTGATGGATTTTATCATTTTATTGAAAAAGATAAATTAGATTTTTTTGAAATTTTGAATTACACAAACTTAAAAAATATTCAAAAAAGGATAGAAAAGGTCTGGGGTGTCCGATTTTTATTTTCCAGAACCTTAACAAATATCACGTTTATGAAAAAAGCAATTGTAGTCTTCGGACTACTGGCGTTAGGGTTATTTCCCATCGTCTCAATGTCGGCTCCCTCTTTATCGGCGAAGCTCAAGGGAAAAATTTTATTAGCCGTTGAAGATCGAGGCAAAACTTATTTTGTCCACGATGACGGCAACAAGTATCTCATCACCAAGGATACAGCTCAAAAAGTATTTGAGAAACTGGCGATTGGAATTAAGAACCAAGACCTCGCTCAGATACCAGAGAAAAAGCTGAATCTAGATGTCGCCACTACGACACAACCGAATACTTGCGATCCGAAAATAGTTGAAAAAATTGTCTACCAAGAAAAAATTGTTGAGAAGCCAGTCTACATAAACACCTGTTCTAGCGGTACTTCTGTAAGTCAGAATCAAAATACGGCGACTATTAGCTACTCCGAGTATACACCGACTTATGTGGTTAAAGACAGATACGATGGAGAAACAACCCCTAGAAGCGGAGTTAGAATTGTGGTCTTTGATAAATTTACCGCCAGAAAAATCAGCATAAAAAAAATGGTGTTTAGATCAAGCGAGCCTGCTGGGAACTTAAGACTGACATTTGATACGAACGATGGCACAAGTAAAAGTTATATATCCCGACCACATGGAGAATTTTACTTAAGCGGAACTGATAAATTCTTGTATACCAACGAAATTGCGATTGGCAATTATCCATTCAGCATAACCGTGATAACCAGTGACACGGGCAAGGTAATTGAGCCAGATATATCAGAGTGGGAGCTATGGGACAATACCGATAATAAGCCCATTAAAATGCAGTAACCGTATGAAAAACAAAAACGATTTAAAACCGAAGGACTGGATAATAGTTATAATAATTTGGTTTGGAACAATATTTATATTAATAAAAATATTTGACTTAATTGTTGATATATTATTTTAAAGTAATCGGATTTACTCCGATTTTTTTAAAAAACAGCATGACACAGAAACTGACAAAAAACATAAAGCACACTTCTGAAAACCTTGAATTTATTGACTGGGTAGCTTTGCCGTCAGTTTACAGAGAGCCTAAAACGCAGAAAGAATTTGCGTCTAAAATCGGAGTCTGCGAAGACACGTTAACTGATTGGAAAAAGAGAGTAGGATTTTGGGATGAAGTTTATAAAAACAGAAAGCGATATTTTATAGATAAAAGTGGCGATGTTGTCCAGTCGCTTTACAAAAAATGCTTAAAAGACGGAAACGGATCAGATGTAAAAGTATTTTTAAACTATGTTGGGGAGCTAACTGATAAGACGGAAATGGCAATGGACAGTGAGCTAATACAGACATTGAAAAAAATAAATAAAATCCTTCCCTCATAAATAAAAAAATGAATCAAGAGAACGCCAACAAATACATCCTATACGCCAGAAAATCCAGCGAGGCTGAAGATCGTCAAGTTGCCTCAATAGATTCTCAGATAACTGAGCTTCTTAAAATTGCCGAGAGAGATAAAATAAATATTGTAGAAATTATATCTGAATCAATGTCAGCAAAAGAACCTGGCCGACAGGAATTTAATAAAATGATTCAGAAAATTCATAAAGGCGAGGCCGATGGAATATTAAGCTGGAAAATAAATAGACTTGTACGAAACCCAATTGATGGCGGACAATTAAGTTGGATGCTTCAGCAACATATTCTTAAACATATAAAAACCATAGAAAGAAACTATTTGCCAACTGATAATGTTTTAGTAATGGCAGTTGATCTTGGTGTGGCAAATCAATTTATTTTAGATTTAAGCATGGATACTAAAAGAGGTTTAATGGCCAAAGCAGAAAGAGGCTGGTATCCATGCCCTCTTACAACTGGCTATATATCCAATCCAAATAAAAAGAAAGGTGAAAAAGAAATTATTGAAGACCCTGAAAGATTTGATTTAACAAGAAAAATGTTTGACCTAGTTTTGACTGGAGTGTATAACCCAAGGGAGATTCTTGAAATCGCGACCAATGAATGGGGGTTAAGAAATAAGCGGGGCAAAAAATTAGCAAAAAGTACTTTCTATCGAATGCTTACTGATACGTTTTATTATGGAATATATCAATACCCAAAACGAAGTGGCAAGTGGCACAATGGCAAGCATAGACCAATGATCTCAATTGAAGAATATGACAAGATACAACAAATTCTCGGAAGAAAAGGTAAGGCTCGACCGAAAACAAATGAATTTGCACTATCGGGATTAATTCGATGCCCAGAATGCGGAGCTATGATCGTTGGTCATGACAAAGTAAAAAGACAAAAAAATGGAAATATTCACTACTATCGATATTATCGTTGTTCAAGAAGAAAGGATTCAAACTGCTCACAAAGCAAACATATCCATGAAGAAGATTTAGAAAAACAAATCGTGTGGCTCCTAGATAGGTTAGAACTACCTAAAGAATTTATAGACTGGGCATTTAAAGCGATAAAAGAAGAAAATAAAAAAGACACGCAAGTTGAAAGGCATATAAATTTAAAACATCAGCGAGAATATAACGAATGTAACGAAAAAATTAAAGGCTTGATGGACATGAGGGCTTCTAAAGAAATAACCGCCGATGAATTCGCCACTAGGAAGCAGGAATTAACAAGCGAATTTAACCGCTTAAAAGGCCTTCTGGACGATTCTCACGTCACTTCCCTAGATAATCTCGACAAAATAGAAAAGGCCTTTAAATTCGCAGAAAATGCCGTAGAAAAATTTAAGACAGGCTCAATAAAAGAAAAAGCTCAAATAGTTTACGATCTTGGTTCGAACCTCACACTAAAAGACGGAATCCTCAATGTTTCCGTGCATGAACCGCTTATTTACCACCAAGAAGTCTCAGCCGAAGCAAAGGCGATAAAACGAGCGTTCGAACCGCTCAAGAATGACGAAGATAAACGAAAACTCTGTGAGGTTTACTCACAGAGTCCGATAATGCTCCGGGACAAGGATTCGAACCTCGGTTACCAGGGCCAGAACCTGGCGTCCTACCGCTAGACGATCCCGGAATATTATTCGTTTATTTTTTCTAGGCGCCTATTTATTTCCGGCAGCGCTTCTTTGGCTGCTCGTTCTCCTGATTCAATAAATTTATGCATATTATAAAATTTAAAACTATCTTTTAGTGCGCGCATTTCTGGTTTTATTATAGTAACATTGCCATTGACTTTAGCCAAGTTATATTTTACTGCCCGTGTTCTGATAATTTCATATGATTGCAATAAACTTGTGATCATGCCGGGATTTTCCAATTTGATATTTTTCTTCATCACCAGGTCTACGGCAATGACATAGTCGGCGCCCATTTTTTCTACGCAATTTATTGGCGTCGGATTAACCACTGCTCCGTCGATAAAATATTCATGTCCGATTTTTACCGGAGGAAATATGCCGGGCACGCAGATACTAGCTTGAACCGCGCGAGCGATATTGCCGTGAGAAATAATAGCTTCTTCGCCGGTAAAAAGATTGGTTGCAATTACCCGGAAGGGCATCTTAATGTCGGAAAAATCAGCATCGTTGAATAGATGATTAATATAGCGAAATATTTTTTCTCCCCTAATCATTGACTTTCCTGGACGAGGCAAATCCACGAACTTTCTGATTGCTTGCGCTTTGGACATGGAGACAATCTCCTTTTCTAATTTTTCCAAATCAAGACCTAGGGCAAAGCAAGCGCCTACCAAGGAACCCATGCTTACTCCAGCTATCATGTCAATTCCTATTCCTTCCTGTTGCAATATCTTCAAAACACCAAGGTGGGCGATTCCTCTTGCTCCACCCCCTCCGAGCGCTAAACCAATTTTATTTTTTGCCGCTGACATAATCAATTTATTAGCCGGCCGCCAAAATTTTTTATTATATTTTCAATCAATTCGCCGCCGTCATTGTTGGTGTTTTTTTCAATAAGCTTATCGTCTGACTGGCTATTTTGATTTTGCTGGCTTGGAGCAGTTTCTTCGGTGACCACTTCAATCGATTCATCAACCAGAGCATTAATTGAAAGCGGAGTGCCGTACACTTGGCGCAAGACCTTCTCAATTAATACCTTAATATTCGGTTCGCTGACGCGATTTTTGTGAAATTTATACTTAAAAGCAAGGAACAGTTGACTTCCATTCAAATCTTTTGGCTGGCAAACTCGAAGAATAAAAGACAAAGAATGATTATATTGTTTAACTTTTGCCAATACCTCATTCCAACGTTTGACAATAGTTTCTTTGGAAATATTTGACGCTAACTCGACTTTTGGTTCATTGGTTTCCGCTATTTTGGATGATATATTTTTTGCCTGAAAAATTGGCCTAGCAGTTGCAGAAGCAGGGCTCAGCCCCGGCGTTTGCGCAATTGAGACATCCTGGCACAGCTCAATAATCGCTATTTCAAATGGAAATTGGATGATTCCTGATTCTTTTATTTGTGTCCGAACTTTCACGAATTTTTCAATAATCATGATAATTCGTTCAATGTTTAGCTTGGCAAGCAAATTCGTTAAGCGCGTCTCCATGCTTTCTCCTAAGTCCAGTCCCAATTTATTAATTAACCTAGGATTGACTTTGCTTAACATCATCCGGCGTAAAATCATCAATATGTCATCAACGAATAACCTCAAATCAACTCCGTTATCTGCTAAATTGTTGATTAACGATATGCCGACGGCACTATCTTTTTTACTCAAAGCCTCCAACAAACTTATTGTTTCATTTAAATCGCTCCTGGGAATAACCAAATCAGCTTCGTTTTGAGTGACTTCAAGCTCGCCGCTACTACTCAAATTGCTTATCGCTACAATCTGTCCCAGCAAGCTTTCCGCGTCTCGCATGTGTCCTTCTGCTTGTCTAGCAATAGCTTCGAGAATCTTTTTATCTATTTTAATTTTCTCCATATTAGCGATATAGCTTAATTTTTTGGTCATATCTGAAACGGAAATTTTTTTGAAATCAAAACGTTGGCAGCGAGAAATAATAGTGGCCGGAACTTTATGTATTTCAGTTGTGCAAAGGATAAAAATTACAAACTTCGGAGGTTCCTCAATTATTTTCAGCAAAGCATTAAAAGCTGCGGTTGACAGCATATGAACTTCATCAATAATAAAAACTTTATAACTTAGCAAGCCGGGAGCAACTCTGGCGTTTGCGATAATATTTTCTCGCACATTATCAACGCCCGTATTGCTGGCGGCGTCGATTTCTACAATATCAAGCGCTCGCCCTTCGGTTATATCCGAACAAGGCCTGCATTCGCTGCAGGGGTTTGCTGAATCATTTTTTTTGTTTTGGCAATTGACTGCTTTGGCGAATACTCTGGCTAAAGTGGTCTTGCCAACAGCTCTTGGACCGCAAAAAAGATAAGCATGGGCTATTTTGCCCAGTTTAATCTCTTGCGACAAAGTTAATTTTATATGGTTTTGACCAACTACTTCATCAAAATTTTGCGGTCGATATTTTCGGTACAAAGTAGCCATAAAATTTTCTCATAGTTAAAATCAATCAAAAAAATAAAACCGATAATAAGCCATATCGGCCTTTGGGTTGGCATGCTCTTTTAGGTATTGCTTCTATATTACAGTCTTGACAATATTTTCAACGGCCGCCCAATTGCTTTCTCCGCTTTTTGGCACTAAAATCACCACCTCATCACCGACTTCGCCTTTATAATATGTTACGCTTGCTGTTAAGACGCGCCATTTTCTGCCATCTGCGATTGCGTAAAAATCGTTATTAACTTCTTTTTCCAACTTACCGACTATCCTGCATCTTTCTATAGGACCGATTTGTTTGTAGATGAAAGTTCCGTTATTGGTAATCGTCAATTTCAAAATATCACCTTCTACTAGTTTTGATTTGGAAGCATAATTGGCTGGGATGCTGTATTGTTTTCCATCTGGTCCGATCATATTCTCCCCGTCAAAAACTCCTTCTATTATTTTTCCCTCTAAATCTTCGTCGTTTAAATCAAAACGATCGTCCCCTATTTGTCCGATACTGATTTTTTCCTCTTCTTCGGCAGAAACGAAGGCAGATAATAAATGCGCCATTCTTTCATTGTTTTCTTTTATATTGTTGAGTAATTTTTTCATCAAAACAAGCTTTGATTTGCTAATTGTAACATTTTCATTGGCTAGGGCTTGATGGCTTTCTGATTCTTCAAAGGTTTTTGCTATTTCCAACTCTTCGTTATCTAAGTCGTCTTTTTGATTTAAATTTTTGTTTTGATTAGCCATATATTTATTTTCACCGTTATTTTTTTATTTATAACGGATCCCATAATAAGGGAAAAATTAGTATATTTATTTTACATAATTATATTTTTTTGTAAAGATACTGATGCGGATTATAAAGGCAAGGCAGAAATGTCATATTGGCGGGCAATTTAGAACGGAGCAATCTCTTGGTCCTTTCCGCCGTTTCTTCTTTGGTCTTATTATTGCTTCCATGGCCGCGGTTGCCATGGATTACTCCCTTTAGTTTTAACTCCAGAACCATGGCCTTTATTCTCTTTATTTGCCTGACCGACAGGCCTAGCAGCTTGGCGGCGTCAGTGCTGTTTATCTTCTTGCCCATTAATTCCTTAATAACTTCATGGCGCTTGGCTCTTTTTGCGTCATAGTAATTAGCTCTTTATCGTCCTCCATCTTTGTCTAAAATTAATGTTAATTAACCTTAGATCATTATGGTACGAACGGAGCGGCTATGACATTTCTGCTTTGCCGGTACTATGACATTATCATTTTGGCGAGACAGATACTGATACATATTAATACAGATACTGAGACCCGATTCTTCTCCTGGTTGGTGTAATCTAATTTAACAATTTTTAATAAATCCTCCCCCTTTGGAATATTTGAGCTTCAATTATATGCCGATCTTGACCGTATTTTAGCCTGCTTAAACTTTTAATATCGGAGGCAACCTCAGGACGTTTAGTTCCCGGCAAAGAGCCGTAAGTATTGATTGAGAAGGGGCGCAGGGCGGTGTTTTCAACCAAGAGCTTGACATAAGCGCAGTATTTTTCGATATTGATCAGGTCATATTGGTTAAAAACTGGGGCAAATTCTTTTTCCATCACTTGAGCATCCTCCGAGCCAATCTTAAATAACAGCCATGTCCCCACATTACCAAAAACCGCGTCCTTAATTGAACTGTCCTGTCCCTTGACTAACTGGCCGAGATATTGGTGGGCAATAATTAAGTTTAAATTATATTTCCTAGCCTCTGACAAAATAGAGCAAATGGAATCGGTGGTAAAATTTTGAAATTCATCGATATACAAATAGAAATCTTTCCGTTTCTCTTTGACCACATCAGTTCTTGACAATGCGGCAATTAAAATTTTTCCAACCAATATCATGCCCAAGAGATAGGCATTCAACTCTCCAACAAGTCCCTTGGGCAAACTAACCAAGAGTATTTTTTGCCGGTCCATAATATCACGCAAAACAAAAGAGCTTTTCTGCTGGCCGATTATTGGCCTCATCATATCGTTTGAAATAAAAGAGGTTAGCTTAGATGTAATATAAGGCACGACATTAGCCAAAGCTGCGTCTCCGCCGGCTTTTTCTGCTTCTTTGCGCCAAAAATCAACTACTGTTTGATCGTGGCATTTTTCAAGTTTAAGCTTGCGGAAATCAGCATCTGATAAGACTTTAGGTATCTCCATCAAGGTAGACCCTGATTCGGGATCGCCCATTACCAAGAGCATGGCGTTTCTCATATACTGTTCAAAAATAGGACCTCCGGTAGATTTTAAGTCATAGAGCTTGTCAAAAATTTTTATCATTTCGTTGATAACAAAAGTTTTTTGCTCAGGATATCTAGGGTCAAACTCAAGCAGATTCAATGCTAGCGGGCGTTCAATATCGGCTGGAGCGAATAAAATCACATCTTCCGCCCGGTGCGGCGGTATCCTTTCCAAAATATCTTCAACCAAATCACCGTGGGGATCAATCACGCATACTCCCTCTCCGTTATTTATGTCTTGAATGGCCATACTGGCTAACAAATGAGACTTGCCTACGCCGGATTTACCGATCATATACGTATGTCTGCGGCGATCTTCCCTGGCTAATTTTATTTCTTTGCTGATGCCTCGATAAATATTTCTTCCTAATTCAATTCCTTCAGCAGGGGTATTGGCCGGAGCGGCTGAATGCTTAGCTGTCAACCAAGCAATATTTGGAGTTTCCGTCCATGGCAATGGCAAGTGAAATAAACTGGTTAGTTCCTCGGTATTCAAAAGAAAGCTGATTCTTTCATCAAATCTGCGATAAATAAAGTTGTTGATAATTTTGTTTTGGTTAAGAAGCCAGTTGCGCCAGAGAAACCAATATTTGTTGCGAAAAATATTACCATATTGATAATAATTATACTCGCTATATGCGCTAACGACATTATTGATATATAACAAAGCCTTATCCCTGCTTTGCGCGTTTACTATAATGCGTAAATTCACATCAAGACCGGACTTAGAATTCTTTTCTTCAATCAATTTGAGCATTTCTTGCTCCATGGCTGTTAGTTTATAACTATCATTTGCCAATGGTTGATTCGGTACTGGCGGTTTAGCGGCTTCAACCAAATCTCCAAATTTACTAAGAATTTTTAAAACAATATTACCGTTCATTACTTCGGCTATTTTCTTGCCTTGGTTAACTTGGCTTACTATATTATTTATTTTACCGTGCCATGACCCTTTAGCGCTACGAACAACATACTGTATCGCCATACCTTCATTATTATCAAGTTTAGACATGACATTTACCAGCGAATTCAAGGGATCGGACTCCATTTTGGTGTATGTTTTTAAAGGAAAAATAAAATGCCTTTGTGTGCAGAGCTGGCAAGCGACTGTTTTTCCTTTGGGGCTAAAAATATTATAATCCGGCACGACTTCCAGAAATGCTTCGGGGTAATAAGCGGTTATTTGTTGTTCAATGTACCTTTCCATTCGTTTTGGCGCAACAATATAAAATGAAATCAGTTTTTCGCTGGCAACTATTTCAAAAGAATAATTGTCGCTTCTACCCAGCAACCATGGTTTAAATCCCCTTTCTGCGCGCAAGCCGCCAATACTACTGAAAATAGTCTCCCCTTTTGCGATCTCCTCTCTTAAGTTTTGTAAATTCTCTCTGATCTGATAATCTTTTTCTTTCGGTTTATCTTTCGGCAAACGAACCAAAAAAATAACTTGCTCTTGGTGCCTCCGTTTAATTGCAAGTTCTTTTATTATTATTTTGGCAAATAACAATAAACAAAAAACAACAATAGCGATCAACAAATAAATCAGCCATTGTTCTATATTAATAACGGCGGCAAAATTTTCAGTTTGACTATTTAATCCCACTCCGTAATCCATATCAATATAAATCTTTTAATTTTATTATTTCATCCGCCTTGATTTTTGCTTCTTGTTCTAGAAAAAATTTATTGGCTCCCGGTATTTGTTTGAGCCATTTTCTAACTAAATTAATAATTTTTTTTATCTTGATTCGCGTTTCATTTAATAAACGGCTAATAGCGCGAGCAGTTTCTTCTCCCGATACCCTAAATTTTTTTTGCTGATCGGAATCTAAAGAAAAATAAATTTGCTCCATATTGCTTTCTAAAACTTTCTCTATCTCTTTGGCGCGCTTTTCCAAACTAAAATCAGCTCCTGGCTGTACTGATGAATTTTGGCCAGTTCCGCGGTTATTTATTTCGGCTAAAACTTGGCTCCGTTCCCGCTGTTTTTCTCCATCGTTATTAAAAACCTCTTTTTCAGCTGATTTTTTCTCAATATTAGCACGATCTTGCGATGATGATTCAAATGAACTTGAAATAATTTCCTTTGTTTGATTTATTTTTATCTCATCCGGCATATTTTTATAATTGGCTTAAATATAATGAATTTATTATAACACACTTTTATCTTATTTCATAATGTATGTAAAAAATTTTATGTAAGAAATTATTTTCAAACAAGATAATTTCTGTTATAATCAAATTATAAATATTTGCAATTAAACAATGTTTTCTTATCAGCGCATATCCAATAATATTCAGCAAATAATTATCAATAATCCAAAAATTCCTGAAAAACAATTGATCTGGCTGAATATTGCTAATGCCGGAAAAATCGAGATTGAATATTTAAGAAAGAATTATAATTTTAATCTTGCCCACCTGCACGCTTCTTCGGCCAAGACTTTTGCTCAAAGGCCGATTATCAGCCAAGGCAACGTCTATATTTTTTTAATTCCTCATTTTCCTGTTTTTCATGATGGTTTCATCGTTGCCGGTGAAATAGAATTTTTTATTAGTCGCGACTATTTGATTACTTTACATAATAACAATGTCCTCGCATTAAATGAATTCTTCAATCTATGCAAAAAAGACCCAGATTCTTTGCTGGCATACGAGTTTGAATCTTCAGCTGTTTTGTTGTATGAATTATTAGATAAATTAATCCAATCATGTTATCAGTTGTTTGACCGCAACAGCATCAATATTGAAAGAGTTGAAGAGATTATTTTTGCGCAAGATTCCAAGCGAGCTGTTGCGCAGATCCTTTCTCTCCGGCATAATATTATCAACTTCCGCAAAATTATGCAGAATCACAAAAACATGATTAAAAAATTGCTCCAGCTTGAATCATCAGTAATCCCTTCAGACCAAATAAAAAAATATTACTACGATCTAATAGAGCATTCCAAGCGAATTTGGGAAATTTTAGAAAACCAAAAAGAGGTAGTAGAGGCACTGAATAATACTAACGAATCGTTGCTTAATTATCTTATCAGAGATATCATGAAAACTCTAACCATTTTTTCAGTTATCGTCTTTCCGCTTGCTTTACTCGCCGCTATTTTCGGCATGAACACGGTTAATGGCATGCTTTTTATGGAAAGCGACAATGGTTTTTGGTTCGTTGTCGGTTTTATGTTGCTTGGTTGTTCTTTAATGCTTATTTTTTTTCAGAAAAAAAATGGCTCTAAAAGTAAAATTTCAAAAATCCGCCTATCAGGCGGATTTTTCATTTAAGAAACTCGTAAAGCTCATAAAAGTCTTTTATTTTGATCAAACGTTGTCTCATAGCCTTGGCACCTGGTAAGTCGCGGATATACCAGCAAAGATGTTTTCTGAATTCTAAGATTCCTTTTCCCCCTTTATTTAATTGAACCAATCGCGCATGCCTGGATATAACATTAAAAATTTGCTCTTGATTTTTATTTTTACTTTGTTGTTTTCCGCGCTTCAATTCTTCAAACAACCATGGCTTGCCCAAAACTCCTTGTCCAATCCCCAGGCCATCAGCTTGAGATTCGCTCAACAATGCCTGCGCCGATTCAAGGCTGTCAACTCCGCCATTAGCCAAGACAACTCCTTGGAAACACTTTTTTGCTTCTCTGATTATTTTGCCGTCAACCGGACCGGAATGACCTTGCGTCAAAGAACGACCGTGGATCATAACTGCTTGGATCGGCAAATCGCTTATTTGCCACAGGAACTTCAAAACATCAACTTGGCCAACTTGGCAGCGGCATTTAATAGAAACAGGCAAATCAGTATTGGCTGTAGTTGCAATAATAATTTCGCGGGCGATTTTATTATTTTTCATCAAAACCGCCCCTGCTCCCTGCTTTTGGGCTTTTTTTACCGGACAGCCAAAATTTATATCAAAACCCTGAGGCCTCTTATACCCATGAATACCAAGCTTTGAACTTACTTTTTGCTCGGATAGCAACTTGACTGCGTGGGCGAAATGTTTTGGATCAGATCCGAACAGCTGAATAATATAAGGTTTTTCTTGCTTTGATGACACCAACAGTTCAATGGTTTTCTGCGGCTGAAAAAACAAGGCCGCGGCACTGGCCATTTCACTATAAACTACGTCTGCTCCATATCCAAGGCAAATCTGCCTAAACGAACTATCGGTAATGCCGGCCATCGGCGCCAAGGCGTAAATCGCCCGCTTGCCTTGAAATGATTTTTTCAATTTTTGCCAGAAATTTTTACTCATTTTTTTAAAAAAATCAATCTTTTATTTTTTTATTTTAAATCCAACTCCACCGCACATATTTTTTTACCTTTGCTAATATAAATAATCATATATCATGGCATATTAAATATCAAACTTCTATCTTTCTAAAACCTACCCCATCCTTGGCCAAACCATCAGTACCCCACATCAAACCACGCATTATCGTATATTCGCCATATTTGTCATTTATTTTATCCAAGGCTCTGGAGAGTTCTTTTTTGCTCAAATTGTTTTCAAATAACGATAACTGACCAGAAAAATCAGTCAAAGAGCTAACAGAGCTTATAATTTGCACTCCGCCTTTAATAGCAGCATCTGAAGCGAATTTAGCCAGAAACTTAGTCCAGGAAATACCAACGGAACAAGCAAGCCACTCGCCTACTTCTTTTTTGATTCTCGTTTGAATTTCTTCAGCAACCCTGCAGCCTGTTTTTACTCCCTTGGCCTTGGCTTCGCGCGAAGAGGCGATGACACACAACCACCCGAAGATAAATATGCGCAAACCGCTACCGGCTTACCGCGCAAAAAAGGATTAGCCTGCTGTTCTACGCTAGCAAAGCAGGAATTCATATCAAGATGCAATATTATTTTAGATAACATAATTTTTAATTTATAAACTCAGGAACATTAAAAATTATTCCGAGTATATTTATTCTAATTTCCAGCTTAAATCCATGGTAAAGAACGCCAAACGAAAAAAATTCGCCTTGTCTGATACGTTGAAATAGTATATTTTATCATTTCCGTCCCTTTTTTTATGAATCATATTAATTTTTTCAACCTGATAAAGCTTTTTCCGCCAACGAAAAATTTTTGGAATAACCCTGTTACCTTGATATTTAACCATTATTTCTATCAGTTCGTTTATTTTTTCTAGCATAAAAATAAATATAAATTACTTAAGATAATTACTTTTATACTGTATACGAACAAAAAACGAAAGTCAACACCAAAAAAAGCTGAATCTCAAAGGAATCAACCAAATAATTAAAAAACCATTCAATAATACCAATTATAAAATATTTCTAACTTAAATTCTTCTAAGCTGAGATGAAAATAGATCAATAAAAATGCCATAACTAGAGTTTTATTATTGACATAATTTTAAAAGTATGCTATATTAAACTATTAAAATTGAGAAACTTCCACTATGATCAAAACAACTAATCAAATAATCAAAAAATATTCAATAATGACCTTCGCTTGCTTGCTTTTGTCTGCGGTATTAATTTTAACCATTCCCCATTCAATCAATAACGCTAACGCTGGCGCTTTGGTTGGCATTGACTATGCTTGGCGACAGGTAAAAACTTACAGCAACCCGACTATTTATTTTTTGGATCATAATAGAAAATTAAAAAAAGCCTATATCAATGAACAGGCGTTTTTAAGCTACGGCAACAATTGGGGCGGAGTAAAAATTGTTTCAACTGAACAATTATCTTATTATAATAATGCCAATCTCTTTAAAACCGGTAATAGCAAAACCGTCTATTATATTAACAAAAACAATAAAACCGCCATTAATTCAGCCAAAGAGTTCGAGCAATATGGGTTTGATTGGGGCCAAATTATGACGGTTAGCGAATACGATCTGTCGCAGTATCAAGCTAGCGAATTTTTTCCCGCTGGCGGACAATCGCTAAATAGCCAATCAAGTGATTTGGTTGTTGGTTTTGATAATAATGAAAGCGGCTATCTGGCGATTAATACCAAGGACAATTTATTAACCACTCTCAATTTCAAGGCAAAAAATAAAACAGTAGAAATACAAAGCTTAACCTTGAATTTTGAAGGAGTATTCAACCAAGAGATTGTTTCTGCTATTTATTTGGCAAACGAAGCGGGTATTAGAAGTGATGTCTCGTCGTCAATCAGCAATAGACAAGCAGATTTTAACATGAATCACAATCCTATCGTGGTTCGCTCAGGAGAAACTAGAAAAATCCAAGTATTGATTAACTTTGCCGATAATAAAAATATCACAAATAATAATCTTAAAGTTTCTTTGGTTAAAGCAGAAAATGTAAAAACAAACGGCAAAGTTACTGGCTATTTTCCTTTGGTCAGTAATGATTTTAAATTGGTTTATGCCAGCGAAATCCTGGGGAAACCCCAGATAAAAGAATTATCATTAGCCAGCGATAGTAGAGAGGCTGTTATCGGTAGTAGCGATGTTGCTCTGTTAAGGTTTTCCGTCAATGAAATATCGCAACAGGAAAAAATTGACATCAAGCAATTGACGGTAAAAAATTTTGGCACTTCAGGAATGGATGATTTGGGAAACTTTAAACTAAAAAATCAAAATAATAAAATGATCGCTCAGGTCGCGCAAGCCTCAAGCGGCAATGAAATTGTTTTTTATTTTAACAATCATTTAATAAAAAAAGGCGGTCAGGAGATATTTACCTTGTTCGCAGACATCAAGGACGGCGAAGAAAAAACTATCAATTTTTCAATTAAAGACGCAAAAATTAAAGGCTCCGAGCATGGTTATGGCCTAAATGCCGAGATAGCAAACGTGGAAGAGATCAAAACGATTAAAAGAAAAACCGTATCAGCAATTGCAAAAAATAATTCCATTAATCAAAGAATAAATTCAGAGCAACCGGGCGTGGTTGTCGCAACTTTTGAAATTAGAAACAACAATCAAAAAATAAACATTGAGAGTTTGGATTTTTCTTGGGCCAAGAACGGCCAAGCGCCAAATTTTACTAAACATGTATTGATTGTTAATGCCAATAATGGGATGGTTTATAATTCATTTTCGCCCAATTGGCAGGGCGGAAAAAGCATTGGCGATCTGCCTAATATTAATTTATCCCCAAGAGCTGTTTTGACAATCTCCTTGGTTGCCGATATCAGCATTGCCGCTAAAAATGGCGACTATTATCAGGCAACATTACAAGCGATAAATTATCGCGGCGAAAACGGTATTTCATATACCGCTCAAATCAATTTGCCTGGAACTAAACTGGTGGTTAGCAAATCAAATCTTTTTATTTATGCCGATAGCAAACTAACCGATGCATATTACACCAAGGGCCAAAAAAACATAAAGCTGGCAAGTTTCGTCATTGAAAATTCAGCTGCCGGAAATAGTTTGATAAAAGGCTTGAATATCAGCAGGACAGAAAATTCGGGCATAGTTTCTTATAACAACGGCTTCAGCAATCTAAGGGTTGCTATCGATTCAAACAAGGGCAAAATTAGCTATACTGAACCTGTCAGCGATACTTTTGTATTTGATGGCTACAATTTTACTTTGCAAGCCGGAGAAAGAGTTGATGCCACAGTCTACGCTGATACGATAACCGGATTAAATGTTAATCAAGTCCAATTAAAAATAAATGAACTAACTGCTGTTGATCCTGCAACCGGCCTGCCATCTATTATATCAGGCATTGATCGATCGAGTGAAAAAGTTATTTTTGGCCAAGCAAAAGCGGAAATTTCTTCTTTAGTTGGCGGCACCATCGCGACTGGGGCAAAAAATAATAAAGCTGCCACATTTATAGTAAAAAATACCGGAGACGAGGATTTGCGCTTGCTCAGCTTGACGGTTAATACAGTAAATGACGGCTTTTCTTATAGTTTGGGCTATAGCAATTTAGCTATAGCCAGGAGCGATACCTTGAAAAAAATCGGCTCAAGTTCTATCCGTCCAGTAGCGGGAGCTAATAAAATAAATTTGGGCGGCTACATTGTTCCGGCTAAGTCCGAGATTGAAATGGCTGTTTTGATCGATGCTAATTCAAGCGCAACCACGGTCGACCACCAAATTTATCTAAGCGACTTGTCAGTTGAAGGTAAAACTTCAAAAATTGCCGCTGCGGTCGCCGGCGACCCGACAGGTGGCAGCGATGTCAAAATCACGATAAATTCCGGCTCAGGAGAATCGAGCGGAACTAATATTTCTGATGCGTTGATTAAACCGGTTTCCGGCCAGATTACTTATGGATATCATGATGTTAATTATCCATATCGAAATATTGCAGAACATAACGGCGTTGATTTTAATGTCAGTCAAGGCACTTTGGTAAAAGCTGCTGCCAGCGGCGAAGTGATTGAAGCGGTGAATGGAGGCGGCACGGGTTATAGCTATGTCGTAATCAAACATAACCGGTTAAGCACTGTATATGGCCATCTTTCCAGAATTGATGTAACGGTCGGATCGCAAGTCAAGCAAGGCAAGGTTATCGGTTTAAGCGGCGGACAACCAGGCACCTCTGGCGCAGGCCAAAATACCAACGGTCCGCACCTGCATTTTGAAGTTTGGTCAGATAACAGGGCGGTAGATCCGCAGAAGTATTTTTAAATTTATTTGAAATCAAAAAAAACAATGCCGATCAATATTAGTTGGTCGGCATTGTTTGCTATTAAACTTAGATTTGCTAAATTTGGATAAATTTAATAAACTATAACATATGGGTAAAATATTTTTATACAATTCGCTTAGCCGCAAAAAAGAAGAATTTATCTCAATCAAAGAGGGCTGGGTTGGCTTATATACCTGCGGTCCAACTGTATATAATTATGCGCATATTGGGAATTTACGATCGTATATTTTTGCCGACTTGTTGGTTCGCGCTTTGCGGCTCAATTACGGCGACGAGAATATAAAATGGGCGATGAATATTACCGATGTGGACGATAAAACCATCAAGGGCGCAAAGGCAAAATATCGGGAGTTATCACCACAAGAAGCGCTGAAAAAATTTACAGCAGAATACGAGCAGTATTTTTTGAGAGATTTGAGTAAGCTGAATATCAGAAAGCCAGATGCCATTACTCATGCCGCTGATATAAAATATATTAAAAAAATGCAAGCGTTGGTAGCGAAGATTTATCATGCTGGATTTGCCTATATCAAAGACGGATCGGTTTATTTTGACGTTGTAAAATACAGCCAAAAATATAAATACGGCAAGTTGGCTGAGATTGACATTTCCTCTTTGAAAATAGGCGATAGAATAGATGCTGACGAATATGAAAAAGAAAACGCGCAGGATTTCGTATTATGGAAAAGTAAAAAAGAAGGCGAACCTTTTTGGGATTTTAGTTTGGGTGGGCAAAACCTGCCTGGAAGGCCCGGATGGCACATTGAGTGCAGCGCTATGGGCGAGGCGGAATTAGGCTGTCCCTTTGACATACATACTGGCGGGATCGATCTGAAATTTCCTCATCATGAAAATGAAATACATCAAAGCGTGGTCGGCTATGGCGCTGGCGAACCGGTCAAATATTGGTTGCATAATGAGCATTTATTGGTTGATGGGCGGCGAATGGGCAAGAGATTTAATAATTTTTATTCCGTGAACGATTTGGAAGAAAAAAACTTTAATCCGTTGGCTTACAGATTTTTGTGCCTACAAACTCATTATGCCAAACAAATGAATTTTACCTGGGAGGCGCTGAAGGCCGCTGAAGAGGGCTTGAAGCATTTGCGCAATCAGGTTCGCGAACTCGGATCTGCCGCGGGAAATATCAACAGAAGTTATAAAGAAAAATTTTTATCCGCTATCAATGACGATCTGAACGCGCCGCAAGCTCTGGCCGTTGTTCAAGAATTATTAAAATCCAATATAACAAAAACTGAAAAAAAGGCCACGATAATCGATTTTGATCGGGTTTTGGGTTTGAACCTATCGATTGTTTGTCAAGATATTGACTTAGGAGATAATGAGATTATTAAAAATTTGCTTAACGAAAGAGAGATTGCCCGAAAAAACAAAAATTTTTTTGATTCCGATCGTTTGCGAAAAGAAATAGAACGATTGGGCTACTTGGTTGAGGATACCAATGACGGCCAACGAATTTACAAAAAATAAATAAGTAGTTGGGCATGCTGGATAATTTAACCTTAAATTGATGGTAAAAATACTTTATTTAATCACCCAATCAGAACTCGGCGGAGCCCAACGCTATGTCTTTGATTTGGCTGATAATTTAAAAGCTGAATTTGAGGTTGCGGTGGCTTTTGGCGAACAAGGCGACAAGGGTGAATTAGCCAAAAAATTGGCAAAAAACGGCATCAAATGCTATACTCTGCCACATCTGCAACGCTCGCTTTCTCCGCTTAACGATTTTCGGGCAGTAAAAGAAATTATCAGCTTAATCAAGGAATTAAAGCCGAACATCGTCCATCTAAACAGCTCAAAGATATCAATTTTGGGTTCTCTCGCCTCTATTTTTTTCAAATTGCAAATTAAAAATTGCAAATTAAAAATTGTGTACACGGCTCATGGCTGGGTCTTCCACGAACCGCTGTTCTGGCCGGTGAAAAAATTTTATTACTGGGCAGAGAAGCTTGCCGCCCGCGCCAAGGATTTGATCATTTGCGTATCCGAGTTTGACCGCCAGTCAGCCCTAAACAGCGGATTGGCCCGGAGCTATCAGCTGGCAACGGTTCATAACGGCATTGCTCCGATTGCCTTTTTTGAAGCTCCTGAGGCTGGCAATGCCAAACATCCCCTGCCGGTGATCGGCACTATCGGCAATCTCTATCGCAACAAAGGTTATCGCCACCTGATCAAGGCGATAGACCTCCTGATCCGCGAAGAAAAAATAGAGGCTTCGCTCTTTATCATCGGCGAAGGTCCGGAAAAACTGGAGTTGATCAAGTTGGCAGAAAAACTGAATTTAAAAAATTACGTTAATTTCTACGGCCGCGTTGACGCGGCTTATCGCATTCTGCCTTCTTTTGATATTTACGCCTGTTCTTCGGTCAAAGAGGGTTTATCCTACACCATTATTGAAGCAATGCAAGCCAAGCTGCCGATTGTTGCCACGCGCGTCGGTGGCAACCCCGAGCTGATTGAAGACGGCGTTACTGGTCTGTTGGCAATGCCCGCTAGCGCTCCTGAGTTGGCGGCCAAAATCAAAAAACTGCTGAAAAATAAAAAGCTGGCTGACAAACTAGGAGTCGCGGCCAGGACAAAAGCTCTAAATGAATTTAGCCTGCAAAATATGGTTAACCAAACCAAGAAGGAATATTGGAAGTTGATTTAAAAAATTAAAAGCTCTACTCTAAATTACAGCCCCGCTTCCTGCAAAATCAACCATGATGACCGTGACTTTCTCAACGCCCGCTTCCTGCAAAATCTTGACCGCTTCGGACGGAACGCCAAGGAAAAACCTCTTGCCGCTGAATACGCTGACATACCAAGCTTCACCCTTTGACTGGGTCTGCAAGAGAATCTTGCCTTTCTGTTTGTTGATCAGATCGGAATCGAGCGCCAGTTTGCCCGCTCCTTTGGGATTGAAATCGCCCAACACCTCCGCCTTGTCATCATAGCCGTCTCCGTCGGTATCAGGATTTTTCCAGTCAGTGCCAAGCGCCCGCTCCATGGCATCAGACAGTCCGTCGCCATCGGTGTCATAACCGACCAGATTGTAATCGGCTACCGGTATCTTGGCCAATTCATCGTTAGTCGCCGTAACTCCCAATCTGGTCAATGAATAAAAGATGCTGGAATTATAGGGCCCAAGATCGGAGGTAAATTTGGAAAATTTTTCTTCAGCGGATATCAGTGATGTTTGCGCTTGCTGGTAAGCCCTGCTTGAACTGGCTAGATTAACCTCAGCTTCGGCCAATGACTTGGTCAAATCTCCACATAGCTTATCCTTTTTGGTCAAATTGTCTTGAATCTCTTTTAAACTGTCAACATTGGCCGCCAGGTCTTTTTTGGTCTTGTCCAATGTGGCGGCGGTTTGGGCGCTTGCCTCGTTGGCGGTAGTCGCCTCCTGTGTTTTTTTCTCCAACTCCAGGCGCAGATTGTTATTAGCGCTGTTTATTTTATAAATAATGCCCCCTAGGCCTATCACAATCAGCGCGATCAGGGAATAGGTGGCTATTTTCACATAATCCATATTTATATGTTAATAAAATTAATTATAATTATATTATAACATATTTTTCAAAAATTATATAGGATCGAGTTTAAAATCAAGTTTAAAAGAAATCCGATTCCCGGTAGGTAATCGGGTATCTTTATTTTGGCAGTGCCGCTAAGCTTGAAGCAAAATTCAAAAATAACCGCTAAAATTAGCTTTTTAAGTGTAAAAATGTCTAAAAAATCTGTGCTAATGTTAATCATTGGCTATAGTACCATTTTGCGCAAATCTTTCGCGCAAAATATTGAAATATTATTACAAATCTGTTATGTTTGCAACATGCCGAATAAATTTAAAAAAATCGCCTTGCTGCTCGGAGATGTTATCGTTCTTTATGCTTCGCTTTATCTGACTTTGCTGATCCGCTACGGCGTCAACCCCGACCAACACACTTGGCAAAGCCATCTTTGGCCGTTTAGCCTGATTTTTTGCTTGTGGATCGTGATTTTCTATATCGCCAACCTATACAATCTTAATCTGGCGATCAACAACCGGTTTTTCATTCAAATTACGTTCAAAAGCCTTGGCATCTCAATTCTTTTTTCTATCGTTTTCTTCTATCTCCTGCCGCAAACCGGCATCGCCCCCAAAACCAATCTGCTGATTTTTTCGGCCGTTTTTTCCATCGCTTTCTTTCTGTGGCGGCGCTTCTATAATTGGTCGCTCAAATCCTATCTGCCGAAAAATCATCTCGCCATCATCGGAGCGAGCGAACTAGCCACTGAGCTGATCCGAGAAATAGAAATCAAAAAACACTTGGGGTACCGCGTGGCTTTTTTGCTGGACGAAAAATTTAAATCCGACTGGATTGGCAATGTGCCAGTGGTCACAAGCATTAACCGGCTCAAGAGTCTGGTGGCGGAAAAAGGAGTTGCTACGCTAATCTTAACCGCCGATCTCCATCAATCCGCCAAACTCCGCACTGTACTGTTTGAATGCTTGCATCTAAAAATCGACTATATCAGCCTACCCAACTTCTATGAACAAGTAACCGGCAAAGTTCCGGTTGACGCTATCAACCAATCATGGTTCTTGGAAAACCTGAACGAAGCAAGCAAAGCATGGTTTGACGCTATCAAGCAAACCTATGATTTTGTCCTGGCGCTGGCAATCCTTGCTATTACCCTGCCTCTTTGGCTAATCATCGGACTAATCATCAAGTTGGAAAGCCGCGGAACGGTTTTTTTCATCATGCCGCGTATTGGTCGTGAAAACAAAGAATTCAAACTGATAAAATTCCGTACCATGCGGCAAGAAGGCAACAACTTCGCTCCGACCATAGCAAGCGACCCCCGCATTACCAAATTTGGTAAATTTCTGCGACAAACAAGACTTGATGAAATACCACAGGTAATCAACATTCTGCGCGGCGAGATGAGCTTCGTTGGACCCCGTCCAGAGCGTCCGGAAATCGCAACTGATCTGGCCAAGCAAATTCCCTTCTATAATGAACGAACGCTGGTCAAGCCCGGCCTGACCGGCTCTGATCAGATTTCCGGCGAATACCACTCTCCCTCCTATGAAGACAGCCTGAAAAAACTCCAATACGACCTGTTCTATATCAAAAACAGATCAATCTACCTCGATCTGTCGATCATCCTCAAAACCATAGCTACGGTATTAAGCAAGAAAGGAATGTAAAAATTAGATAAAAGTTAATAAAGTTAAAAAGTAGAAAGTTGTTGCAAAAGAGGTGAAACCTCGCCTGTACAGGCCAGACCGTCCGAAAACTCGCTTGCGAGTTTGAGGACGAAGTCGTTCCGAAGTT
>CAYUHZ010000012.1:0-21636 GCA_964444625.1 uncultured Gammaproteobacteria bacterium
AAGATGTTAAAAATTAATTTTGATTATAAAAAATAGAATTCTTTTGGTATTTTTTTGGTCATATTAGGGTTCATTGAATTAATTCTGTTGAAAATTGATGTGATTGCAGTTAACTGTTGTTCTTGTTCTGGTCAGTGAAGTTGCTCTGAGTTGCAGTGATTCTGGGGTGCGAATATGTTTACAGCGATCACGGATTATTTTGTTAAAAGATTCCAGGCAGCCAGTAGTCGTATGTGGCAAATGCAATTCGGGGTATTTCAGGTAAGCTCTAAATTCGGACAAGCGTCTCAGAAACTCCATGCCAACCTCCTGATATCTATGCGGGCAATTTTTGGAAGTCAGTAATTCATATAGGTTTTCCGAGTATTCGATTTCATGTTCTTTGGTTTTTAGCAATTTGCAAACTGCGGTATAAATCTCTTTTCTGATTGGGCGGTCTGGCAATTTTTTCCAAAATCCGAGCTGGACTTTGAATTGCGCCAGCAGATGGAAATGGCACCGTTGACTTATCCAGGGCTTCTGTTTGGCTATCTGGCACAAACCACGGAAACCATCGGAAACAAGGGATACAATGCGATTTTCAATGTCTAGCGGTATGGTGGCTAATGCATTCGCCCAACCGGTGCCAGTCTCACGGCCAGCTACTAGTAATGGGTCGAGAAAATAGGCTTTGCCGCCGGTTGTCGAACGAACGGCCAGCAGATACAAAGTAAATCGTTTGTCGTCTAATTCAAACCAGAGCGCATCAGCAAGTAGCACGAGCCAACCAATCGGATATTCGCTCGCCCGCACTTTAACTGTCATGGCTTTCTTGGGCCGATAGCTAAGTGCCGACGAGCCAACTGAACCTTTGCGATCGGCTATATGCGCAACCTTATGGCCTTTGCCAAGAACTCTATCAAGCAACTTCGGATTAGCCCTTACGGGTTTGCGGCCACGCTTTTTAGGACGAATCGGCCAGGTCTTTTTGCACAATGAACATTGCTTTCTTTTACCGCCAAATTTGTAAATTTTCGCCTTACAGCAAGACGATTTCCCATGTAATATATTCATACATGGGAATTATCCCAAAAAACACTGAATTACGCTTTAATATTAGTTAATATTTTAAATATCTTTCAACAGAATTAATTCAATCATCCCTAATATTTTTGGGGTATGTTTTTTGGCACTGTCGCCAAACTTGGAGCAAAATTTGAAAATATCCACTAAAATTAGCCTTTTAGTTGTTAAAAATGCCTAAAAAATCTGTGCCAATATTAGCTATTGGCGACAGCCCCCTTTTTTTAGAAAAATAGCGCCTTTTTTGCAACCAAACAGGCATGTGCATAAAGATAGGTTCCAGCAGACCATGCTTGATAAGGTTCACCGCTTGGTTTGCCCGTCTTACCGTGCAACCATTCGTTAAATTCATATTTCCCCTTAAGTTCCCTGATTTGAGAAGACAATAAATTGGCTTGAGCTAACTTCTCCAATTCATTTTTAGCTTGTTTGATTTTGCTAATTTTAATCAGAGCAACAACATATAAAGCGCCGATAAAAGGCCAAATGCCGGCGTTTGAATAGCTCAGAGGTTCGCGAGCGTCGCAGTTGGCAAAATAATCATGCCATTCTTTATCGCCCGGCTTTATCGGCGGCCAAATACACTTGCAGGGGTAGGGACGATTTATTTTATTCGTTTCAATATATTTTATGATACTCAAGGCGATTTTGGGCGTGGCTAAACCGGTGATAATCGCCAGCAGATTGCCAGCTGTATCAAACCATTCTTCGTGTTCGCGGATGTTGTCATGATTTTTCCAGCCCCAGGGATAATAATAGCCGAGTTTTGGATCGTATAATGATGAATATTTTTTTGTTTCGCCGTTGATAATCGCTTGCACATTTTCCGCTCTTTTTTTCTCGCCGAGCATTTTCAATACTCCATAGTAAAGCGCCTGATTATGCAAAACATAGCCGTATTTATGAGGAAAGGCATCTTCCCAATCATTTGTTGGCTGTTGTGCGATTAGGCCTATGTTATCAGGATCCTGGTAGCGCAACCATAGATAAGCCTGATCGATATTTTCTTTATATTTTTCCAATAATGTTTTATTTTTATAACTTTCAGCATAAACGAAATTGCCGATAATAAACCAAAGTGGTGCATCAACGCTATTGTAGGTAACATCTGATTGTCGATCTAAATTGTAAGAACCGACGCAATTTGGTATCAAGCCCAGTTCACCCTGATTTTTTGCCAGCAGATCAAGGCTATTAGCGATGGCTTGTTGGTACCTTTTCCCCACTAATGAAGCCCCTAGCGCAGTTGTCATACTGTCTCGTGCCCAAACAGCTTCATAACCTCCAGGCAAACCCGAAGCATAGAAACCAGTTGGCTTAACGCAAGCATCTAGAACAGTAAGTGCTTTTTTGTAGGCTAACAGTATATTAGACATATCTTTGATTTTAAATTAATACTTTCATTTTAACAAATATTTTATAAAAAAAGAAGGCATGATAAAATCGTAAAATAAATTCGACAAATAAATTCATTAAATCATTTATTCCTCATAGGCTTGACTTGAGGTTTCCTTGCAAGGAAGAGTTTGAGAAACCATTGGTTTCTCAAATAAAAAAATTTTCCTTGGGATACCTCGTGGGCTTGCCCCGAGGTAGTTCATTAGTTATATAGGGGCTGTCGCCAATAGCTAATATTGGCACAGATTTTTTTAGATATTTTTAACGCTTAAAAAACTAATTTTAGCGGTTATTTTAATTTTGCTTCAAGTTTAGCGACACCGCCTTATTGTAATTTGAAAGATAAGCAAAAAATCCTTCGTAACTTAATGATTGATTTTTTGGTTATGATTTTTTGGTTATTGACAAAAATTCTAAAATTTGCGATATTTTCAAAGTACCCCACAAAAATCGGCATCAAAATATCAGGAAGTCGGTGTAGAGTTTCTGAGGGATTTGTCCGAATTTCAAGCTTAACTGTAATCACATCAGTCTTCAATAAAATTAATTTTATAAGCAACTAGATATATGAAAATTATTTATTTTGGCGGAGGTTTTGTCGGGACCTGTAGCGCGGCCGTTAGTGCTGATAGCGGTCACGAGGTGTTAGTTTATGATATCAATCATGAGCTGATAAAGAAATTGTCGTCCAACGACCAAAACATGATTGAATCGGCTTTATTTGAAAAAGGCTTAGGCGAGATGATTATCCGTAATCGCCAACGTTTGAAATTTACCAGTGAATTAAAAGATGTTCAGTCGATTATTGGAGAAATAGGAGCGGTTTTTATGTGCCTGCCCACACCCGAAAAAAATTCCACCGGTGAAACAAATTTGGCAATTTACGAGCAGGCGGCCAATAATTTGGCCGAAGTTTTGGTCGGCAGAAACAAGGGCAAGCAGTCCCAATACGTCTTGGTTATCAACAAAAGCACTGTTCCAATAGAAATGGTGAACCGAACCAAACAAATTTTACAGACTGGCAAGGTCAAAAACTTCGGTGTCGGCGCCAATCCCGAATTTTTAGTTGAGGGCAAGGCGATTGAGGGGTCAATTAAGCCGGATCGGATTGTGGTAGGCGCTGAATCAGCCAAAGATTTTCAAATTTTTCGCGCTATCTATAACCGTTTTTACGATTCGCCCAATGTCAGCTATATTGAAGTGAATCAGTATGAAGCCGCTGCCGCTAAACTGCTGGCCAACTTTCTGCTATTCAGCCGTTTGGCTAAATGTTTTGATGTGGTAGGGCGGGTTTGCGAAAGCTTTGATCAGATTCATTTTGAAAACATCAGGAAAGTTTTGATCACCGATCCGCGGATCGGGGATTGGGGTTTTTACAACAGCTTGTTTGCCGGCGGCAGCTGCTTTATCAAGGACGCGCGATCCCTGGCTCATCAGCTGGAGAAGAAAAATGCCAAGGCCGACTTAATTAAGGGGGTATTGCGAGCCAACGAAAGGCAGTTGGCAAATTTTTTAGCGCGAGCAGAAAATGAATTGAAATTCAGCTGGCGCGGCAAAACCGTCGCTCTGCTCGGCTTGGCTTTCAAGCGCAATACTAATGATATTCGCAATTCTGGCGCGATCGGCGCCACAGAATGGCTGCTGGCCAAGGGAGTTAAAGAAATCAAAGCGTTTGATTTTGTGGCAGGCCAAAATTTCATCAAATATTTTTCCCGGCAGAAGCCGGCGAAAATCAAGTTGATGGCAAGCGAGCAAGAGGCGATGACCGACTGCCAAGCCATGATAATCGCCACTGACTGGCCGCAGTTTCGGGAGATTGAAAACCAGATCAAGCGCTATTTGCCCCAGCGCGCCTTGATTATGGATGGCCGGCGGATCTTGCAGAGCAAGTACCAGAAGCTAGTCAAAGCCGGTTACCAGATAATCGCGGTTGGTTCAAAATCGATTAAACAATAATATTGCAAGAGGGGGCGCGCATAGATTTTTCTTCGCTAGATCATAGAAGCGAAACATCTTTTTAAAATAAATTCAGCGTTCGGATTTTCGCGGAAAAAAGTTCGGATTTCGTTCAGGGTGTGGAGCTGAATTAATAAAAAAACTACGAAATGAAAAATATTAATTTGCAAGAATTTGAATGTTTGTTATCTGAAGCTTATGACGGTTTACCTTCAGAATTAAAAAATAAATTACACAACGTAGCAATTATAGCTGAAAATAAACCAACTTCAGATCAATTACAAACACTCGGACGTGCCGCGAATGAGCATGATCTCTTTGGGTTGTTTGAGGGTTATTCTCAAGCCAGCAGGCTTAATTTCGGTCCGGTTCTGCCTGACCGGATAACATTGTTTAGAATACCGATTTTAAGGCATTGTTCAGATTTGCCCGAGGTGAAAGAAAAAATTCTTTCAACTTTAAAACACGAGATAGCCCATCATTTCGGTTCCGATGAATTGGGAGCCGGTAAAGCTAGCCGTAAAAAATTTAAAATATAAAAACGTCTAAATTTAAACGTTTTTTGAAAGTAGTTTTAGCTTAATTTTTTCTTTGCCATATCCAAAATTTTCTGAGTGAATTTTGGATCAACAACTAAATACAATTCGGTAACAGTCTCTTGATCGGCGATTTTCAAATTCACTTCAAAGGTAAAGACTGTATCGGAAAAACTTTGAGTTTGTTCAGATAGAGTTTTCAATACTTTGCCTAGTTGATCATAGCTTATCTCGGAAACTGAATGCATAATATCCAAGCCGAGAAATTTTGACAAGGCGGTTAAATATGATCCGGCCAAAATATTGCCAATTTCTTTTAGCGTTGACAAGTCGTTTTCGTTTAACGTTTTACGATCTACCGGTTCATTAGTCATTATGGGATTCACCATATTGGAGATTTTCAAACCGGAATCTCCTGGCAAAATAAACAGTAAAATGCCGTTGGCGTCACCATTAATTTTTACTATTAAAGTTGTTGTTTCTAGGCCGTCTTTATCGATAAATTTTATTGTATTATCAATATTGCTGATACTAACCTCAGGAACGGTTAGTCCAATTCTTTTATTGACTAGTTGTGATAATGCGATTGAAGCATGACTTGCTCCAATATTAACAACCTCCTTCAGTTGGTCTAGCTCAAAATCAGTCAAAGAAATATTAGTGTTATTCTCCATAATTTTTTTATTTTTTATTAATAAATTCTTTATTTACTAATTTTAACACATAAATTACAAAAAGCAAGAGGTATCAAGTGTATCAAGCGTGTTGTCAAGCGTGCGCAAACGTCATTGGTATAATAATTTTAGTTTTGTTATAATAAATAAATCGTTTAAACGTAAATATATGTCAAAACAATTTGAATTAGATTTCGAGGGCGATTACTTTAAAAGCCCGGATAAAAAGAGCGAGATTTTAAACGAAGATTTGTTGCTAAGAATCGCGGATGAATTGCTGGCGCTAAAGGAATATCAAGGGCGGAAAAAATTGGGAATAAGCTTTATTTGGGATCTGGTTGAAAAGTACCAAACTATATCCCATCGAAAAATTACCAATGAAGAAGGCTTTATTGAAATAATTTGCCCTGAAATAAAAAGGTTATTATCGTCCCATCTTTCGCAATGCGGTATTGAGTTAAAACTATCATCATCAAAGCAACAAACCGAGTTCATAAAATCTCCCGAGGATTTAAAGAGGGAAAAAGCGGATCGAGAAAGAAAAGGCCGCAAAAAATGGCCTGATGATTATTATGATAACTAATATTTTATGAGAAAACGTTTATTATTATTTTTTATTTTTTTTGCCGTAATAACGTCTGTTAGTTTGTTTTTTAATTTTCGCTTTCAAGCAGTGGCTAATAATTTAATTTTTGATGAACAAGAAGCAACTATTCGCGCAATAAAAAAAATAAACCCGGCAGTGGTCAGTATTGCGGTTAATGAACAACAAGAAGTGATCTCCGTTGATTTATTAACCGGCAAACAAACAGTTAGCAAAACAAAGAAAACACGAGGATCCGGTAGCGGTTTTTTGATAACGGCTGATGGCCTGATCTTAACCAATAAACATGTGGTAAACGCGGCGAACGAAGATTCGGCTGAGTATAGGATAATTCTTAGCACCGGCAAACAATATTTTGCTCAACTTATCGGCAAAGATCCGATTAATGATTTGGCGGTGTTAAAGATTTTTGATAAAAATTTACCCTACGTTGAACTGGGAGATAGCGATAAATTACAACTAGGACATTCAGTTATGGCAATCGGTAACGCGCTTGGTCGTTATCAAAACAGCGTGACCAAGGGGATAGTCAGTGGTATGGGCAGAAGCATTGAAGCGTCAGATCAGGCCGGTAGAGTTCAGGCGTTGGATAATGCCATCCAAACTGATGCCGAAATAAATTTGGGCAATTCCGGCGGTCCGTTGATAGATCTTAACGGCAATGTTGTCGGCATTAACGTAGCAATTGATCAGTCTGGTTCCGCCATTGGTTTCGCCATACCCATAAATGACGCCAGACCGGTAATCAAAAGTGTTAGAGAAGTTGGTCGAATCATCAGGCCTAGAGTCGGCGTTAGGTATCTAATGCTGACACCGGAAATCGCTCAGGAAAAAATAATAAATCGCGCTAGCGGCGCTTTGATAATCCGTTCAACGAGCGGTTCACCAGCTATTTTGCCCGGATCGCCGGCGGATAAGGCTGGCTTGCAAGAGAATGACATAGTCTTTGAAATAAATGCCATTAAAATCGACGGTCCCAATACATTGCTTTCAGTGACGCAGAGGTTCAAGCCCGGGGATAAGCTTGGTTTTAAAATACAAAGAGGTGATAAGATTATCATTGCTACGGTAGTACTAGATGAATTTAAATAAATAATTCACACTGCGGTCTCTGCCGCAGGGTAATTTACTGGTCTTGCGTAATTTATTTTTTTTATTATAATAAAAAAAGAATTATTATTTGTTTAAAAACGGATTATAAATTGAAGAAATAAAGCGTATTTATGATAGAGATTAAAAATTTAACTAAGAAAATTGGGGATAATACGATTATTGATAATATTACTTTCTCCGTAAAAAAGGGGGAAGTATTGGGCTTTCTTGGTCCTAATGGCGCCGGCAAAACAACTACCATGAAGATATTGACCACTTTTTGGAATCCGAGCAGTGGGTCGGTTGTTGTCAACGGAAAAGAGTTATCCGGCAATCAATTAGCCGCTAGGAGCATAATCGGCTATTTGCCGGAAATGGTTCCGCTGTATGACGATCTGATGGTGTTTGAATATTTAAAATTTATCGGAGAAATCAGAGGGATAAAAAAATCTGATATCATAAAAAGAATCAAGGAATTGGTCGTGATTTGCGGTTTGGAAAAAGTGATCAAGAAGCCGATCGATGAACTGTCCAAAGGCTATCGCCAAAGAGTCGGTTTGGCCCAGGCGATTATGCATAACCCGGAAATTTTGATTCTTGATGAACCGACTACCGGTCTTGATCCCAATCAGATCGCAGAAATCAGGGATCTGATAAAAAAACTCGGCCAAGAAAAAACAGTCATATTTTCCACCCATATTTTGGGCGAAGTCAGCCTAACCTGCGATCGGGCAATCATAATAAATAACGGGAAAATAGTCGGAGAAGGCAAGCCGTCAGAATTATCAACTTTGATTAAGTCGCAAGACTTGATTTATATAAAAATAAAGGGTCCCAAAGAAGAAGTTGAAAAAAAATTAAACCAATTAGACAATATTGATAAAGTGATAGCAAGGGACAAAGAAGCCGAAAATTCTTACGGATATGAGATTACGCCGCGCCCCGGCATTGATTTGCGCGAAGAGCTTTCATCGTCAGTGGCAAGATCGGGTTGGATAATTTTGGAATTATATAAAAAATCAACCAACTTGGAAGACGTGTTCAGGGAGTTAACAAAGTAATGGGCATTTATTATGAATAAAAAATATTATCAAACTGTGTACGTTTTATTCAAAAAAGAGTTGATGTCTTACTTCAACTCTCCGATTGCCTATATTTTCGTGGGAGTTTTTTTGATTGTTGGCAACTGGTTGTTTTTCAACAGCTTTTATCTGGTCGGCCAAGCAAATATGCGCAATTATTTCGTCTTGTTACCTTGGATTTTTCTTTTTCTTTCGCCGGCGGTAACTATGAGATTGTGGGCAGAAGAAAAGAAGAGCGGAACAATTGAATTTTTATTGACTTTGCCACTTACTGACTGGCAAGCCGTATTGGCGAAGTTTTTTAGCGCACTGTCGTTTATTGCCGTTGCCTTGCTTTTGACTTTTACTCTGCCCATGACAGTGGCTTATGCCGGCAATCTTGATTGGGGTCCGGTTATCGGCGGTTATTTGGGAGCTTTGTTGTTAGCCGGCTCTTATTTGTCGCTTGGCTTGTTTGTTTCCGGCTTGACCAAGAATCAGATTATTGCCTTTATTTTATCCCTGGTTGCTTGTTTCACGGCATTTATCATCGGCGCTGATTTTGTTCTCGCAAGCGCGCCGAAATTCGCTCAGCCGATCATGGGCTTTTTGGGTCTGGGCAACCATTTTTATAATATCGCCAAAGGCGTGATAGACAGCAAAGATGTCTTTTATTATCTGTCTTTTATCTATCTCTTTCTTTGGCTTAACACTAAAACAATAGCAAATAGAAATTGGAAATAGCGATATTTTATGAATTTATCCAATAATATTAAAAAACAAAGCGATTGGTATCTTACTGTTTTTATTGTACTGGGAATTTTGATCATGCTGAATTATTTTTCCTATCAGATGTTTTATCGTTGGGATATTACCCAGAACGGAGATTATTCACTCTCAGATTCAAGCAAGCAAACTGCTAGTGAAGTAGACGATATTGTTCAAATAAAACTTTACTTCAGCCAAGAATTGCCACCGCAATATATCAATTTGAAGCAAGAGGTTTCCGATATTTTGGATGAATACGCGAGCCATGCCAAAAATAAAATCACTTACGAATATATCGATCCGAAGGTCGATCAATCAACCCAACAGCAAGTTGCTATGATGGGCATTCCTCAGCTGCAGTTTAATGTTTTGGAAAAAGATAAATATCAGGTGGTTAACGGATATTTGGGCATGGTTATCCAATATGGCGATAAACGCGAAGTTATTCCGATGGTTCTTGATACCACGGATTTGGAATATCGCGTTACCCTCGGTCTTAAAAAAGTTACAAATCAGAATATGCCAGCAGTCGGGTTGGTTACCAGCCACGGTTGCGCCAGTCCGAAAAAAGACTTGGCCACTGTTTACAAAAAATTAAGCGAGCTTTATGAAGTAACGGAGATAGATCTTTCCGCTAGCAAAAATATCTCAGCTGATCTTCAGACTTTACTTATCATCGGGCCGACACAGAAATTCAGCGAAGAAGAGTTGAAGAGGATAGACGCTTTTTTGCTTGCCGAAAATTCATTGATGATTTTGGCTGACGGAGTGAATTATGAAGAAGGCTTGTCAGCCAGCATCAACGACGTCGGTTTGCAGAGTTTGCTGACGACATACGGAATAAAATATAACCACGACTTGGTAATGGATTTTGCTTCAAATGAAATGGCCTCTTTCACTCAGGGCTACATGTCATATGCTACCAACTATCCCTTTTGGCCAAAAATCAGAAGCGATGGTTTTGACAAAAATAATCTGGCGGTTGCCAAGCTCGAAAGCCTGGCTCTTCCTTGGGTCAGCAGTCTCAGTTCAAGCCTTACCAGTTCTTACGAAAGGCAAATTTCTTATTTGGCGAAAACTTCCGCCAAGTCAGCTATTCAATCGGAAAATTTCAATTTAAATCCACAAAATATCGCTTTGCCCGAAAGCTTTAATCAGTACGCGGTAGCCGTACAGATTGTTGGAAAATTCAAGAGCGCTTACGGCGATCAAATGACAGATAATGCGCGCCTAGTGGTAGTGGGGGACAGTGATTTTATTCGTGACGGATTTTTGCGCAAAACTTCCGACAATTTGATTTTTTTCCAGAACTTGGTTGATGGTTTGACTTTGGATCAAAACTTAATTTCTATCAGATCCAAAGGAATATCGGAGCGCCCGCTTAAAGAATTGCCAGATAGCATCAAGATGGTTTTGCGATATTTTAATGTTTTTCTGGTGACTTTGCTGTTTGTCCTTTTCGGCGTAGTTCGTTATTGGTTGCGCCGGAGGGTTAAATTTGCCGACGATATTAACTAAACAAGATATGAGTGAAAAAAATATAAAACTGGGGGCTATTTTATTGATTATGATATTTGTGGCTTATTTATATCAGGGACCGTGGCAAGCGTGGCGGACAGAGAAGAAATCACCGAAAAATTTTTTTGCAAAAATTGATTTTAGCAAAGTTGACAAGCTGGAAATTTTCACCAACAACAAGGCGACAACGCTTGAAAAAAACAAAGATCGCTGGCTGGTTGGCGGCACCAAGGATTTTTTCGTTAACCAAGAGTTGATTTCCGAAATTTTTGATAAATTTGAACAAACCAAGCTGGCAAAATTGGAATTGGCAGGCACGACCAAGGAAAAAAAGCAATCTTTCATGACTGATCAAAACGGGATTAGGGTGAATGTTTTTCAAGCTGGCAACAAAATCCTCGATTTTATCATTGGCAAAATGAGCAATGATTATCTAGGGGTTTACTTAGCCCTTCCCGATAGCAATGACACTTTTTATCTCGGGGTGGATCTTTTTGGACCGTTTAGCCAGGAAGATTGGCGCGATAAGACTATTTTTTCAGTCGATAAAGATTTGATTACTCAAATACGGTTTCAATATCCAAGACAGGAGTTTTCAGTAGGGAAAAAAGATGATGCTTGGCAAGGAATCTCTCCGAGGATTTTTCCGGTTGATAAAGGAAAAATAGAAGAGATATTGGCCATAATGTCCAGTCTTCAAGCCTCAAGCATACCGGAACAAAAATTTGACGGCACTGATCTGGAAAAAAATTTAATAATAGTAAGCGCTACCGGCGAAGGCATTGACAACACCATAATGGTAGGTCGATCGAATCGGGATGGTTATTATTATGCCAAACGCGCGGATAGCGATAATATTTATTTGATAACTAAGGAACAGCAAGCTTTATTAGTGCAGAAAATTGAAACCTTGAAATAATTTCAAATGAAACAAGACAAGAACAGGTGTGATCCTGTTCTTTTTAAATAAATTATGCTATGATTTGTTTATAATAAATTATCAAAAAAATTATGAAATTTGATGTTATAATAGTTGGCGGCGCGACCGAGGATATTACTTTTAATACCGAGGAAGGCGTTTTGATTGATAACCGCCAAGACGTTTTACGGCAGAAGCTGTTAGCCTTTGAGTATGGAGCAAAAATTAAAATAGAGGACGCTTTTTCAACTTTTGGCGGCGGGGCGGCTAATGCCGCGGTTTGCATCTCCAGGCTTGGCTTCAAAGTCGCCGCGCTGATTTCGGTTGGCGATGATGAACGCGGACAAAAAATAAAGCAAAATCTAAGAGATAACGGAGTAAATGTTGATTTTGTCAAGGCAACCAAGAAGAAAGAAACCGGTTTTTCTTTCGTTCTGGTAGGAAAAAATAATGAACATATCGTTTTCTCTAATCGTGGAGCAAATACAGAGCTAACAATTACCGCCAAGGAACAGCGAATAATGAAGCAAGCCAAGTGGATCTACCTTACTTCAATCTCAGGACACTGGGACCGGGTTCTGGCAAAAGTTTTCCAATCAACCGGACCCAGGATAGCATGGAACCCCGGCCACATTCAATTGAAAAGCGGAATTAAAAAACTAGGAAAGTATTTCAAATTAACCGAAATTCTGGTGGTAAATAAGGACGAAGCGATAGAGCTAGCTATGTCTGATCCAAGTTTTAAGTTAAAACCTTTGCAATTTATTAATGAAATAGGTAATTTATTGAGAATTATCAAGAGCTTCGGGCCTAAAATAGCGGTTATCACAAACGGCAAAAACGGCGCCCACGCTTTTGACGGCCGGCAAGTGATTTATCAGCCGATAATTAAAGTTAAAACCGGCTTGAACTCCACTGGCGCGGGTGACGCTTTTGGTTCGTCCTTTGTCGCCGGGTTGGAGCTTTATCAATATGACATTAAAAAAGCCTTGGGCTTGAGCGCAAAAAATTCTTCTCAAGTCGTAGCTCATATCGGTGCTCAAACCGGCTTGATTTATAGGAAGGACGTTTGATTTATTCGCTACCAATATGATGATAGAAAAATTATTTAACCCAAAATCAATAGCGGTTATTGGCGCGTCATCCAATAAGAAAAAACTTGGCTATCAAATCATTGACAATTTAAAGAAGGGAGGTTTTTCAGGCGCGGTTTATCCGGTAAATTTATCAGCAAAAAGAATAAACTCATTCAGGGTTTATGCCGATATAAATGATATCAAGGGCACCGTTGATCTGGTAGAAATAGTTATTCCTGCTGAATTGGTGGCGCCAGAGGTTGATAAATGCGCTAAAAAAGGCATAAAAAATATCATAATTATCAGCGCTGGCTTTTCCGAGAGTGCCAGCGGCGGCAAGGCGAAAGAAGAAGAGTTAAAAAAAATCGCTCGTACCCATGGCTTGAATATTCTTGGCCCCAATTGTTTTGGTCTCATCTCCACTGACCGGAAATTGAATACTACTTTTGCTAAAACTAAAGCTTTGGCCGGGAGGATTGGTTTTATTTCTCAATCAGGCGCCATTGGCAGCGCGGTGTTGGACTGGGCTGAAAAAAAATCAGTCGGTTTTTCCAAGTTTGTTAGTTTGGGCAACAAAGCGGTTTTGGATGAATGCGATTTTTTTGAATATTTTAAGAATGACGATAAAACCGATTTGGCAGTAGCTTATTTAGAAAATATTAAGAACGGACATCGTTTTTTGCAGGTTGTATCAAAATTAGCCAGAATCAAGCCGGTAGCCATCTTGAAAGCCGGGAGAAGCGAGGCTGGCGCTCATGCGGCGCTTTCCCATACCGGCAGTCTGGTCGGTTCGGATGCCGTGATCAAAGCCGCTTTTGCCAGATGCGGCGTGTTGGTGCTTGACGACATTGGAGAAATGTTTGATTTAATGCTTTTTTACCGCAGAAAGTTTATAATGACCAATAATAAGATTTTTTTGGTTTCCAATGCGGGAGGACCATTGGTTTTGGCCGCAGACGAGATCAGCCAATGCGGCTTGGAGTTGGCTGGTTTTGAGCAAAAAACGATAATGACATTGATGAAGAAGTTGCCAGCAATCGTTAGTATAAAAAACCCACTGGATTTAATTGGCGATGCGGATGCCGATAGATATAAAATCGCTCTAGAGAATATTTTAAAAGACAATAACGCCGATACTTTATTAACGCTCCTTACTCCGCAAACTTCCTCGGAGATTGATAAAACCGCCGAAATAATATCAGCTCTGTCAAATAAGCATGCTAAAAAAACTATTTGCGCCAGCTTTATCGGCGGTTCATCCGTGAAAAATGCTTCCAAAATTTTTTCCGAGAAAAAAGTCGCTCATTTTGACTTTCCTTATCGCGCTATCAAAGCGCTTAGCAAATTGTCAAGCAATCAAGCGGTCAGAAAGCAAATTAAGCCCTACCTGCGGCCCCTGGCAAAGGCGGTTCAACCAAGCAAACTACAATTAGATTACTTATCGGCCTTGTCTATTTTAAATAAATACGGAATTAAAACCGTAAAAAGCGATAGGGTGACTCAACCAAGAGATCTATTGGATTTAGAATATCCGCTTGCCTTGAAAGTTGTCGGAGAAAAATTGATTCATAAAACAGAAGATAAAGCAGTCGTTCTAAATATCAAAGGTCCCGATCAGGCGACAAGAATATTTGCCGGATTCAAGGGTCTATTGGAAAAAGAAGGCAATTATTGCTTGGCCCAAACAATGGTCAAGGGAACGGAAATAATTTTGGGCTTCAAACGAGACCAATCATTCGGGCCAATTTTAATGGTTGGTTGGGGCGGTGTTTATGCGGAAGTATTGAAAGATGCGATTTTTTTGATAGATGACATAGGACTCCGAGAAGCGAAAGATGCGATAAAAAAATTGAAGGTTTATCGAATATTGGCCGGAATAAGAGGCCAAGAACGAGGCAATATTGACGCTCTGGTTCAGGCATTGGTTTCTCTGGCAAAAATTGCCCAAGAAAATCCAGAAATCAGCGAGTTGGACATCAATCCTTTGTTCGTCAACGGCGACGAGGCTATCGCCGCCGACGTCAGAATAATTAAATAAGACTATGCCAGAGTTACCAGAGGTTGAAACTATCGCTATTGATTTGCAAGATTGTTTAGTTGATCGGATTATCCAGCAAGTAAAAGTTTTTGACAAAAAGATTGTTCCTCAAGGCATGAATGTTTTTAGCAAATTGATCGTAGGCAAAAAAATTAAACATATAGGCAGAAGGGCCAAAATGCTCTTTTTTAATTTCTACGATGACAGCTACTTGGTGGTTCATTTTAAGATGACCGGGCAGTTGGTTTATTCTTCCGGTCGACGGAGATTTTCCGGAGGGCATCCGATAGTTAATATCGGGCTTGAATTGCCTAACAAATTTACTAGAGTCATTATTTTTTTTAAAAATGATATTAGGCTGTTTTTCAACGATGTCAGAAGATTTGGTTGGATGAAAATTCTTTCAGCAGATCAGTTCGCCGCTTTGTCCGCCAGATCAGGGATTGAACCATTGGGATCGGAGTTTACGTTCGGCAATTTTTTGCAAATTTTGTCGCATAAAAAAAACAGCCCGGTTAAGCAGGCGATAATGGATCAAAAATTTCTTGTTGGAGTGGGTAATATTTACGCTGACGAATCTTTATTTGCCGCAAAAATAAAACCTTTTCGCCAGGCAGATCAATTATCCGCAGAAGAAGCAAGGAAGCTTTACTGCTCTATTAAAAGAATACTTACTCTTGCCATCAAACATCGCGGCACTTCTTTTAGTGATTATGTTGATGCAATGGGCAAGAGAGGCAATTTTTTATCTTTGTTAAAGGTTTATGGTCGGGCAGGGAAAACATGCAAAATTTGCGGTCAAATTATTTCCAAAATTAAATTTCGTGGACGAGGCACTCATTGGTGCGCCGATTGCCAGCAATGAGGCAATTTATTTTTAATCGATATTTTACATCAACCAATAGCCAAGCAAGCTTACAGCGAAGCCAATAATCGATCCGGCTAGTACCTGCGATGGCGTATGTCCGATTTTTTCTAGTAAATGAGGATAAGTTTGATCAAGCATTTCGTCCTCTTTTAAATCCTTTACCAGTACATTCAATACTTTGCCGTGTTGCCCCAGATAACGACGTATACCAAGAGCGTCTCTAATGACGATGATGGCAAGAATCAAGGCGATGGCAAAAAAGGGAGATCTAAAACCCTCGTTAAGCCAAATGATAGTTGCCAAAGAAATTACCATCGCACTATGGCCAGAAGGCATGCCGGAGTAAGAGGCTAGATTTTTCCATTGTAATTTTTGTCCGTTTGCTTTGATGAGAAATTTGCAAACTTGCGCCAGTAGCCCTGCGAATAGCGGTAATAGTAAAATTTGATACATAATTTTATCTTTTATGGATGTTTTAATAGCAATTATTTATGGAGCGGTTCAGGGTATAACTGAGTTTCTTCCTGTTTCTAGCTCTGGCCACTTAGTATTATTGCACAATTATTTGCCCTTGCCAATCAATCAAGAGTTCGCATTTGATGTTGTGCTTCATTTCGCAACTTTTGTCGCAGTGTTTTGGTATTTTCGTCTTGATTTATGGAAATTGTTGGTCGGTTTGTCGGTTGGGATTAGTCGGCGAAGCCATAACCAAAGCTCGAAAATGGTTTTATTTATTTTTTTAGCTACTCTTCCCGCAGCTTTAGTCGGTTTTTTTTTCGGAGATTATATCGAAGGAGTTTTTCGTCAGCCGTTAGTGGTAGCTATTATGTTGGTTTTGGTCGGATTGCTTTTTATTTGGTCCGAGAAAATCGCCAAGCAAATTTTTGATTTGGAAAACCTTACCTCCGGCAAGTCATTTTGGATCGGGATAGCTCAAGCGATCGCTTTGATTCCCGGAACCTCACGTTCGGGCATCAGTGTGGTCGCGGGGCTTTTAGTTGGACTTAAAAGAACGGCTGCTATTCGTTTTTCGTTTTTAATATCTTTGCCTGTTATTTTCGGAGCCTTTATTTTGCGAGTTGGCGATTTATTCAACTCAACCTTCAGCTTGGTCGAGCTTAATATTTTGCTAACCGCATTTTTATCCGCAACAATTTCTGGTTTTTTCGCAATAAAATTTTTATTGCGTTTTAGCCAAAATAACAATTTAAACGTCTTCGCTTATTATCGTTTCCTGCTGGCAAGCCTAATAATCATCCAACTTCTTGCTTTTTAAATTCATCGCGTCAGTTAAACGCAAGTTTATCGATCGTATTTTCTGGCCGAGCGAAAATTTGAACAGCCAGCCAGGTTGTCTTGCCATTTAGCTCTCCCTTGGCAAGCCCAACTCCGATTTCCGAATAATCCTTATTGAGAAGGTTTTTTTTGTGAAGCGTCGAATCCAGCCAAGCTTTGATTATTTTTTTTTCATTGGTAAAATCAAGCGCCAAGTTTTCACCTACTATTTGGTATTGATAGCCTGTTTCTTCTATCCAGTCAGAAAAGTTTTTGTTAGCTATTTGATGATTGAAATTTTGCGTCACAAATATATCAATCGCTTTTTTTCTTGCAGCCTGAACTAGCAATTTATTTTCTGTTAAAGCATTTAAACCATTTTTTACCCTTTCTCGGTTAGTTAATTCAATTATCTTGTTTTGGTCTAGACTGATTTGATTTTTGACTGCCAGTGGGAATAAAAAAAACCCGAACATTATTAATGCGAGGGTCGCTGGTATTAACATGTTAATTTTCGCCCGAGGTTTATTTTTTACTGGTAAAAAATTAATATTATAGAACATTTTTGTTTTTATTTTTCTTTCTTTTTTTTGTATTTTATACTACAATCATATCATATCTTAAACAATTTTACAATAGCATTATAGTCCTGGTTGATGACATGATTTTGACCGGTTATTTAAAAAAGTCAGCAATTATTGAGGTTTTTCGCTCTACAAAACGAATCGATTTTTTGTTGAAAAAAAATAGCCAACAAGCTGAGGCAAATGAATCGGTCTCCATCGGATATGATCAGACGATTTTTAAGCCACTCACCGTCTCTTTCATGGCGGAAGCCTTACAACCTCAGCCAGGTGAAAAAATTCTTGATATTGGTTGCGGTTCAGGCTAGTCGGTAGCTTTATTGTGCTATCTAGTCGGTAAGCAGGGAGGGTATATGGCCTTGAGAGAATTAAAGAGTTGAAAGAATTTGGGGAAAATAATTTGTCGTCCTATGGCTTTGTTACTGAGGTCAGAGCAGAAATTTATTGTCTTGATGGATATGACGGATTGCCATCGCATGCTCCGTTTGATAAGATAATTGTAGCGGCAGCAGCCGAACAACTACCGCGACCGTTACTAGAACAATTGAAACCAGGAGGAAGATTGTTGATGCCGGTGGGCAAACAGGGAGAGCCGCAGGATTTAGTGGTGGTTGATAAGGCTTTGGATGGTCAATATCGGCAAACCAAACATCCAGGTTTTTTGTTTGTCCCCCTGATAAAAAATAATTAATTTGATAAATATGAAAATCGTTATTAGAGCCGGCGGAATCGGATCGAGGCTTTGGCCGATGAGTCGTGTTGACAACCCTAAGCAGTTCCAACAGGTGGTTGGTGAAAAATCAATGATTGCCACCACGCACGAGAGAATCGTTTCATTGCTTTCTCAACCTCAAGACCTTTTTGTTTCAGTGAATTTATCAATGAAGGACCGACTATTAGCAGAACTACCGGATCTGCCTGCTGTCAATATTATTTATGAAACCGATACCAGAAATACTGGACCTGCCATGTGTTTGGAGGCTTGTTATTTGGAAAAATTTTGCAGTCCTAACGATATAATAGCATCACTGACATCTGATGATTATATTTCTGACAGTTCTGCTTTTTGTGATTTATTGCTTGCCGCCGAAGAATTTGTTAAACTCAATCCCGATTATATCATTACTCCGGCAGTCAAACCGGCTTTGCTTGACACCGGCTATTCTTACTTCAAAGCCGGAAACAATCTTCAAAAAAAAGGAGAAGAGGGAATTTATTCGGTAATTGATATTGTTGAGAAGCCGAATTATGAACGTTGCCGAGAGTTGATTGATTCGGGGATTTATTTTTGCCATACCGGTATGTATGTTTGGCGTTTGGGTAGTATCATTGAACTGTGGCAGCAAAATCAGCCAGCCATGGTCGAAGTCTGTCGTCAGATCGTCAAACTGATGACAACTGGCGAGAATTATGCCGAGATAAAACAATTGTATAGCCAGCTGGAAAAAATGACCATAGAAACAGCGATTACCAATAAAGTGAAAAAAATCGCCATGAGCGTTTCCAATCGAATCGGTTGGAGCGATTTAGGCAAATGGTATGTCATCAAGGATATTTTATCCCCGGAAGAAGGCAGTAATTTGATCAAAGGAAAAGTGATCGCCAATAAATCTGACAACAATTTGATTTATTCCACTTTGCCGAAAAAAATAATCGCCACCAACGATGTCAGTAATTTGGCGATCGTTGATACCGGTGATGTGCTGTTTATTTCTTCTTTGGAAAAATCAGCCGAAGTCAAAGAAATTGTAGAAAAATTGAAAGAGCAAGGATTAAACCAATATTTATAATCATTATGAAGAGATTTTTTTATACAGTTTTCGGTTTAATGTTAATTGCGATAGTTACTGTATTATTTTTTTATTTTCAAATAAACGGGCAGCTAACGCATCAGGGCAAAGAGCATCTTTTCACCATAGCCAAGGGAGAAACAGTTAGAACTATTGGTAATAATTTACTTGAACTCGGTTTATTGAAATCATATTTTAATTTTCAGCTTTATGTTTGGCTCACGGATAAAAAGGCAAAATTCCAGGCAGGCGATTATGCGTTAAATTCTAGTTATAACATCAAGCAAATTGTTGATATTTTGACCAGCGGCCAAGCTCAAAGCAGGGAAAGAAACATTACAATCATCGAAGGATGGGGCATCAAAGAAATGGAAACGTATTTTTCTTCCTTTGGTTTATCTCAAGATGGCAGTTTTTCCCGCCAAGCTGAAAGTAAAACCACCCCTTGGAATTTTTCTTTTGCCAAACCGACTTTCTTGGAAGATGCTCCAAAGAACGCTAGCTTGGAAGGTTATCTTTTCCCTGATACTTATCGCGTTTATCAAGACGCTACGGTTGAAGAGGTTATTAAAAAAATGCTAGATAATTTTGGTCGGAAAATCGATCAAGAAACACTGGCAGAAATCAACCGGCAGGGGAAAAGCCTTTATCAGATTTTGACCATGGCCGCCATCATTGAAAAGGAGGTGAAAACTTATGAAGATATGCGCATAGTTTCGGGAATATTTTGGAATAGAATTAAGAGCGGCCAAGCATTGCAGTCTTGCGCAACCTTGGCGTATGTTCTAGGGGTCAATAAAAAGCAGTATACTTATGAAGATACGAAAATAGATTCTCCTTACAATACTTATCAAAACCCCGGTTTGCCGCCAGGACCGATCGCCAATCCTGGCCTAAATGCCATCAAGGCAGCTGTTTATCCCGTAAATACTAATTTTAATTATTTTCTTAGCCGTCAGGATAATGGAGCTACTGTTTTTAGCAGAAATTTTGATGAACATAATTTAAATAAAGCCAAATATTTAAATTAAACTATATTCCCCAAGGATTTGATGATAGGATTTGTAAATTTGATTTTTATTTTATCCCGTTTTTTATTAATAATGTATAGTTGATCAGAGCATATCTTCAGCAACGAAAATAGTTAGAAAATTACCACACCAGAATGCTACAACTTGATAATTACTACCTTTACACACCTGACCTTGACATTATTAATATTTCTGGTAATATACTATTATAACAAATCAGTCGCAGACAGCAGGTTGGACCAAAAGTGCCATAAACCCTGCCGAGACAAGATTATTATTTTTTAGTCTGCGATTTTATTGCAGATTTTTTATTTATTAATTTCAATTTATTATTATGCCTAAATCAAAAATTAAAAAAAGAGATATTATAGCCGTTTTAAAAGAGCGGATAGCAAAAGCCACTTCGGTAGTTTTTGTCAATTTTGATAAATTAACTCACAAAGAAAGCGAAGAGCTGAGGGGTTTACTGCGCCAGGAACAAAGCGAATGCTACGTAGCGAAGAAAACCTTGCTAGACATCGCCTTTAAGGAAAGCGGCAATCAACAAATTAAAGCGAAAGAATTATCCGGTCAGATTGTTTCCGTTTTCGGTTATGGCGATCAAGTTTCTCCGGCTAAAGTAATTAATAATTTTCGTAAAGACAAAGAGGAAAAACTTAATTTTGTCGGAGGAATTCTCGAGGGCAAGAGCTTGACAGCAGCTGAAGTCCATGGTTTAGCTCTATTGCCGTCAAAGCAAGAATTGCTGGCTAAACTAGTTGGTTCTTTGAATGCCCCGGTATCTGGTTTTGTTAACGCTTTAGCAGGAAATATCAGGAATTTGGTTAATGTCTTGAAAGCAATTGAAGAAAAAAATAATTAATTAATATAACAATAAATTATGTCCGAAGAAAAAAAAGAAGTAATCGTTCCGGAGAAATTTAAATCTCTAGTGGAACAGATTGAAAAAATGTCAGTTTTGGATTTAGCCGAATTGGTAAAAATCCTAGAAGATAAATTTGGAGTTTCAGCAGCCGCACCAGCCATGATGATGGCTATGCCAGGAGCCGGTAATGGCGCCGCTGAAGCAGCCGAAGAAAAGACCAGTTTTGACATCGAATTGTCAGATTCCGGAAGCAACAAAATTTCGGTGATCAAGGTTATCCGCGAGATTACTGAAATGGGGCTAAAGGATGCCAAGGACTTGGTTGATGCCGTTCCTAAGATGGTTAAAGAGGGCGTTAAAAAGGAAGATGCAGACGCCATCAAGAAGAAATTAGAAGAAGCAGGAGCTAAAGTAACTTTGAAATAATCAAGATTTAGATAAAAAACCTCTCCCGATTTCGGGAGGGGTTTTTTTATACCTTAACAGGAAACCCCGCCCGACTAAGGCGGCGGGTCCAGGAG
>CAYUHZ010000013.1:0-20506 GCA_964444625.1 uncultured Gammaproteobacteria bacterium
GATATAAAATCTGGTATACGCTATGATTTAATTGCCTAATTCTCATGCCAACAGGTATAAAAAAGCTCTCGTTTTGCCCTTAATCGGCAAAACGAGAGCTTAACTATCTTGTCTTACTTTTCTTCCTCCTTTTAAATAAAAACATTTCGCTATCAGCTTTCTTAATCAAGCTATCAAAATCGCTGCCATGTTCCGGATAAACCGACCAACCGATGCTAGCGCCGATGGGAATGCCGCCAAAGATCAAATCAATAAAAATGTTTTTAATCTTGGCAACCGCCGCAACGCAGTCATTTTCGCTTTCTATTTTTGACAACAAAACGGAGAACTCATCACCGCCTATTCTGGCAACCGTATCTTCCTCTCTTAGAACTGACTGAAGCTTTTCTCCGATTGTCCTCAGCAGGATATCGCCCTGATCATGGCCATGGATATCGTTCACTTCCTTGAAACGGTCAAGGTCAATATAAATAACCGCGATCCTGTGGTTATGGCGAACTGCCTGTTTTTTAGCGACATCGAACCTCTCCTTAAAAAGATAACGGTTTGGCAAACCGGTCAAAAAATCATGGAAAGCCAAGCGTCTGACTTCTTCTTCGGCCAGCCTTTTCTGGGTGACATCACGAATAATGCCTTGGTTGCCCAGACTTTCTTGGTTGCTGTTCTTTCTGACAGAAGAGGTCAATAGGCAATCAATCGGCTCTCCGTCTTTTCTTTTGAATCTTAAAGAAAAATCTTTAATTCGGCCCTGTTTATTGATCTTAGCCAAAAATATTTCACGATCCGCTTGATCCCAATATAAAAGCAAAATATGTTTTCCAATCAATTCTTCCCTGGTATAACCAACCATTTTGCACATAGAATCGTTTACCAGAACAAACAAACCATGCTTATCAATGACATAAATCCCGTCCATTGAATCTTCGGCCAACTGACGATGCAGCTCTTCTTCGCGACGCCTAGACTCTTCTTTATCGGCAAGCGCCTTCAACATATTGTTGACGCGACAAGCCAATTGGCTGATTTCGTCTCTGCCGCGAATGCTGATTGCTGTTCTTTGACTTCCTTCTTGCCCGATTTGCTTGACTTGCCGACCGAGATTAGAAATTCTCTCAAAAACTAATCTCCGCAGAAACAAAAAAACCAGAAACAGGGATGCTAATACGGAAAAAACGGCTAGATAAGCCGCATAACTGGTATTCTTCCTGCCAAGTTCAAATATTTTGCGCGAGGATTTAACCAAGACAATCGCCAAAGGCTTTCCCTCGAGATCGTTGATCAAGCGATAAGCATTGATAGTTTCTTTTTTAAAAAACAACTGTTCATATTGTTTTTTCTCTCGGAATGTTTTTTTGAATCTGATAAAATCTTCCGACAAAACCAAAGAGTCAAAAAGCTCAACTTTAACCTCAAGACCAACATATTCGGATAGTTTTTTTGCCTGGTATTGATCGATATATTTTGCCACAAACAAAAAACCATGGCTTGGACCGCTACCATCGCTTTTTACAATCTGATGAATGGCTACTTGAGCAAGACCGCCCGGTAATTTTAACAGCCCGTTAAAATAACGATTTCCTTTGATGCTATTTTTAAGCAAACTGCTCTGGGCAAGAAAATTTTTAATTTCCCTGCTTACCGGCCGCTCCTGTTGCGACAGCGGGTCAAAAAACTTTACGGCTAAAATGTTGCTGTCATTCTTCACGAATGCCACCAAGTTTGCTTCTGTTGTTCTCAGGTTATTTACCGTGATGTTATCTTTGACGAACCGTTGATCGCCCGTCAGAGTAAAGCGATAAGACTCGTTCCAATTTGCCCAATAAAAAAATGTTGTTTTAAGCCTTTCGGAATCTAAAGAAAGAAAATTCATCACCCGCTCAAGGTTCTTTGAAGCTTCGCGCTTTTCTAGTTCTAAATAACCGCGGTTAAAAATGGTGGCTGAAGCAAAATAAGTGACGATTATCAAAACGACAACCATCCCGCCGAAAATCAAGATAATCTTGTCTTGCAAAGTAAAAAATCTTATTTTCAAACGTTCGCCAAGTCTAAGCATAATACTTTCACCTCGTTTCTTAATTTTTGAATGAACAAATAAGGCAATATTTCAGACTATCAACTTCACCAACAACTATCAATAAAAAACCCGTCTTAATCAGGGCATTGCGCGATCTCTATCAACCGCTTATTATTTTGCGCGGACCAACTCAATGATAAAACAAACTAAATCTGCCAGTTCGGTGGTCTTGATAAATTCACGCTTGGTGTGCATATTGCCTCCGCCATAAGAAACATTTACCGCCTTGATTCCTCGGGAGACAAAAACATTGGCGTCGGTAGCGCCGCCGGAAAAAGACAATATCGGCTTGATGCCTCGACGGCGAAAGGTGTCGGCGATTTTTTTGATAAATTTGTCGTTGCCCGGATAACGATAGCCTCGGCATTCCAATTTTGACTTAAATATCAATTTTGCTCCGTAGCGGCGGACCTGTTTTTTGCAGGCGCGATTGATCAGGTCAACCTGTTCTTGCGCCGAGGCTAAATCCTGGCCACTGGCTTCCGCCTGAAAAGAGACCTTCTCGGGAACGCAATTAATCGCCGAACCGCCCTTGATTAAACCGATGTTACAAGTAGTTTGCTTGTTTATTCGCCCGAGTTTCATCTCAGCGATTGCTTTGGCCGCCACTTGGATAGCGCTTAATCCCTTTTCCGGTTCTGCTCCGGCATGCGCGCTTCGCCCGATAATTTTCAAATCAAGATGGTAAATAAACGGCGCCGACAAGCTGATATAGCCAAGCGGTCTGCCATAATCTATCACCAAGGCCTCTTGGGCTTGTATTTTTTTGAAATCAAGCGCCGCCGCTCCCCTAAGCCCGAGCTCTTCTTCGCGGGTAAAAATTATCTCTAAGGGACGATGGCTCTGCTTGCGCTTATTGAGATAAATAGCGGCTTCAAGCAAGGCGGCCACTCCGGCTTTGGCATCTGCTCCGAGAATTGTTTTGCCGTTTGATTTTATTATCTTACCTCTCACCACCGGTTCAACCCTTCTCCCCGGCTCAACCGTATCAAGATGGGAAGAAAGCAACAACGGCTTTCCTTCGCCCCTAATTCTCAAAATCACATTGCCAAAATCATCTTTGACCGCTTTGAGTTTATTTTTTTTTAAATATTTGATAATAAAATCTGCCACCCCGGCTTCTTGTCCTGAGGGCGAATCGATTTTTACCAATTCCAAAAAAATTTTTATCACTGCTTTATTAAACATAGAAAATCAAAATTTTAACTACCTACATTCTACTGCAAAATAAGACAAAAATAAAGCCTCGATTTTTATCTAGCTTAACGGGCGAAGCTTGTTTTTAGAGTTGTTTGCTAATAATACTTATCGTGAACTGCGATTTCCAGCCAAGCTCAAAGCTATTCTTTGATTCCGTCCAAATTTATATCATAAAGAATTTTATCCTGAACCAAGTTATATTTCAGAATCTCTTCGGCGGTGAACCAGATTTTTATTTCTTTCTCGGCTTCGTCGGTCGTGCCGGATGCATGGATCAAATTCCTGATACTGCGCTGATCAATGTCGGCCATTTGATAGGAGTCAAGAGTGAAGTCGCCGCGGATAGTGCCGACGTCTGATGATAGAGGCTCTGTCCCGCCGGTAATCTTCCTAACTAAGGCTACTGCTTGATTGCCTTGCCAAACCATGGCGATTACCGGACCGGAACTCATATACTTGGCGTTTGACTGAAGGATAGCTTTGCCATTTTCTTCAAAAGTAGCAAAGGGCGATTTAATGCCTTTTTTTTCATAAGCGGCCGCGGCTTTGCGCCCCACTTCGTTAATCCAGGCGTCTCCGCCTACTTCGTAATAATGGCGAACTGCCATCTCTTCCGTTGGAATCAGCATTTTCAAGGCTAACAGCTTCAAACCGGTTCTCTCATAGCGCGAAACAATCTCGCCAATCAAGGAGCGCTGCACGCCGTCTGGCTTGATGATTACCATAGTTTTCTCTTTCTTTGGATGATCCATATTTTTCTAAAATAAAATAATTACTGTAAATATTTTTCTATTTTTTCGGTTACCAGCGCCGAATCGATGTCAACCTTGATCCAATAGTCAGCCGCTCCCAGCAATTTGCCCTTTTCCCTGTCTTCCTCTGTGCCCAGATTGGTCAACAAGATGACCGGGATGTTCTTGGTTTCTTCGTTTTGTTTTAATGACTCCAACACGGAAAAGCCGTCAAGCTGTGGCATTATCACGTCAAGTAAAATCAAATCTGGCAATTCTGATTTTGCCATTTCTAATCCCATTATGCCGTCATTGGCGATAAAAACCCGATAACCGCTTTTTTCAAGCTTAATCTGATACATCCCGGAAATAGCGATATCGTCTTCAACTATTAATATTTTTTTTAAGCGATTTGCCATAATAAAATAAAAAATCAAAGGATGTTTGACTTGTCTAGTTCTGATTATAACAAATAAATAAAAATAAACAAGTAGTACGCCATATTTTCCATAAAATATTTTCATTTAACGGTTAACAACCGGCCGTCGCTGAGAAAAACTATCCTGCCCTGCTCATCAGTACGCAAAATCATAGCGCCAAGCCTTTCCAGCCTTTTTATTATTCGCAGGCTGGGCAAGCCGAATTTATTGTTTTGGCCGACTTGAATAACGGCATATTGAGGCTTTATTTTGTCCAAAAATCTCTGACTGCTGGCTGTTTCAGAGCCATGGTGACCAACTTTTAGCACCTGAGCCTTGATGTCTGCCCCGCTTGCCAGAAGATCAGCCTCGCCTTCCGTCTCCAGATCACCGACAAAAAGAAAACTGTTATCCCGATAAACCAATCTAGCTACAATGGAAAAATTGTTGATATTGTCGGCTTTTTTTCCGACCCAACTAAAACGGGGATAAATAATTTCCAGATAACAATCGGATCCCAGAGTAATGGTTTGCGGACGATCAATTAATATTAAAGCGGTGTCTTGGTTGCGGAAACCGCCAAGCCAAGCTTGATAATTGGGGTTTTCAAAAACTACTCCCGTATGAGCGGAGACCAGCAAATCGTATCTCTTGCCCACTTCTATCAAGCCGAAAAGATGATCGTCGTGCGGATGCGTCAATATTGCCAAATCAATTTTTTTATCCCACCAAGGCAAAGCTTTTTCCAGCTCTTTGATCACGCGCGTATCTGGTCCGCCATCAATTAAAATATTTTGCCCATACGGCGATTTGACCAAAATAGCATCACCTTGTCCGACATTAAAAAACACCACCTCCAACAGCTTAGGCTGATTAAGCTGGAAATAGAATAAAAAAAAGAGAACAACCAAAAATACAGCAATCAAAACTGCTAAAATTTTATAAAGCTTTTTCGGCATGTTTAAATTATACATGATTAAATTATAACAAAAACTTGATACATTTTGAAATAAAAAAGCGGACCTTAGTCAGCTCCTGCATGATTAAAACGGTGTTTGATTTTATTTTATGGTTGTGTCGCCAAATTCGGAGCAAAATTCGAAAAATAACCGCTAAAATTAACTTTTAAAGCGTTAAAAATGCCTCAAAAATCTATTTTAATGTTAGCCATTGGCGACTATCCCATAATATTAGTTTTTTGCGTTAATTGAGTTGCGCCACTTTTTTCTTCTTTAATAAAACCATGGATAGGCACCAGTAGTAAACCGCCAGCCAGCCCCACCAAATATAAGCGGTCTCTAACGAAGCGTAGCGCCAACCTCCAAAAAAATTAACCGCTGCGGCAAAATACCATAGCAGCAATTTAACCGGCAGAAAAAAAACCACGGTTCCTATTGGCATCAAGGCTGACAATAACATGGCGGCAAAAGCGCCGGCCATGATCAGCGGGACAACCCACAATACGAATAAATTCGCTACCGGCGCAACCAGCGAAAATTGTTTGAAAGAAAAAATCAGCAATGGCCAAGAAAAAACCTGGGCCGCTATGGTCAAGCCAAATATATCCAAGGCCGGCCGAACAAACCTTGTTTTGATCCACTGGCCGAATTTGGCTTTTTCCAGCCGGTCAAGCTGTTCGCTGATTTTTGGATACACCACGGCTAACCCCAAAACCGCCAAAAACGACAGTTGAAAACCCAGATCATCGCGCAACAGCCTTGGCTCAATCGCCAGCATTATTGCGGCAGCCAGCACCAACGATCGTTCGGACCGGCTAGCTCGACCGAGTTCAACCGCCCAGAGCAATAAAAAAACCATTATCCCCGAACGCACCGCTGAAGCCGGCAAGCCAACCAAGATAATAAAAACCGCCGCCAAAGCGATCGCTAGGAAAAATCCCAGCCTCCTCCTTAGTCCCAGATAAATCGCGATATTCATGGCGGCCGTAGCGATAATAGCGATATTCATACCGGAAATCGCCATGATGTGCGTCAAGCCGGAACGGGAAAAGTTTTTAGTAAGCTCAACCGCCACTCCGCGCCGATCGCCCAGCATAATGCCGAGCGCCAAGCCCGCTCCCTGGTCATCCAGGCCGCGGTAGTAAGTGTCGCGAGCCCACGATTTGAAAAGGAAAATACGGCGATAAAATCCGTCCAACCAACGGCCGAGAACCGCTTTGTCGCCGATTTTTTCCACTGGCGGATAATAACAAACTGAATAGATATCGCTGCGGGCCAGATAGCGGTCATAAGCGAAATCATTGATCGGTTCGGGAGCGGCCAATCTGCACCAAAGATTGAGCTGATCGCCATATTGATAAGACGGATACAGCTTGGTTGTTGTCAGCACTCGGCCATTAACAGCCTGCCAATCGGCGATTGAACCGCCGTCAAGGATGCCTTTCTTTGATAGGGCATCTACCTTTATGGTCAGTTTTTGCTTGTCGGTCCTCAAATCAGGTTCAGCCGCCACTACTCCGCGCAATAGCACTTCTTTTCCGTTATAGCGCCATATTTGATCGGGTGATGGTTGGGGCAAAGATGCATTATAGCGCCAGACACCAAGCAACAAAAATAATGCCAAAAAAAACGAAAACCGGAGCCGCGGTTGCGGCCAAAAAATCACACCAAACACAAAGAGCAGACAACCGCCGGCGAAGCAATAAAAACTTTCTACTTGATTTATCTTGCTGGAAAAAGAAGCCAAAGCGATGCCGGAGATAAAAAACAAACAACTAAATAACAATATTTTTGACTTATCCATATTTTAAAAAGGGGCAGGATGAAAATCCCGCCCCGGTCGTTACCTTCTTGCTCTTAATTCTTTTTTAGTTTTCTGAAAAACATCTGATAAAAACAGATAATCGCGCTCTAATTCTATTTTTAATGCTAAAAGATTATTGTCTTCATTCCTTTTAATCAAATCTCTGATGATTAAATAAAAATAAATACTGGGCAATTGGCTGATGTATTTGCCGTTTTTATCATAAATGAAATAAAAATCATTGCCCGGTTGGTTGGCTAATAAATCCTTGATCTTTAAAACCATAATCGCGTTGTCATGGCACAGCCTGCTCAACTCGATTTTCATCTTTTCCGCTTCGCCAGCTTCGGCTTGCGCCATCGCCGGAAAAAACGCAAAAATCAACAAACCGATTGCCAAAATAACCTTCGCTTTTTTCATTTCCCCCTCCTTTGATTAAAAGAATAAAACCCTCCGCTTGGCGATTCAAACCGAAGCTTTCAAAATATGCTCTCTGGAAATATTTAAAAAACATTTCAATCTATCATGGAACCGATAAAAATACAAGGATTATTTTGCGTGCCTGTTTTTCTGTTTTCTTAAATATGCTTCCATAAATTCTTCCAACTTACCATTCAGTACCGCTTGGACATCACCGGTCTCGTGATTAGTCCGATGATCCTTGGCCATTTGATAAGGCTGCAAGACATAGGAACGGATTTGCTTGCCCCATTCCGCTTTTTGCGCCTGACCGCGCATTGATAACTCCTTCCGCTCCTTCTCTTCCTCTTGCAACTGCAGTAATTTCGCTTTTAAAATCTTCAGGGCAGTTTCTTTGTTCTGGTGCTGAGAACGTTCCGTTTGGCAAGTAACTACGATGCCGGTGGGCGCGTGAACCAGCCGCACGGCTGAATCAGTGGTATTCACTCCTTGTCCGCCAGGGCCGGAAGAACGGAAAACATCAATGCGCAAATCTTCATTCCTGATTTCAATATCTTTATTTTCTGGCAATTCCGGAATAACTTCAATCAAGGCAAAGGAAGTATGGCGCATCGCCTCGGAGTCAAAAGGTGAAATCCGCACCAGCCGGTGCACGCCGTTTTCGCTTTTTAAATATCCATAAGCCCAACGCCCGCTGATGCGATAGGTCGCGCTCTTGATGCCGGCTTCATTGCCGACCGTGCGATCAACGATTTCCGACCGCCAGCCTTGGCGTTCGGCGAAACGAAGAAACATCCGCTCCAGCATCTCTGCCCAGTCTTGCGCGTCCACCCCGCCGGTGCCGGCGTGAATGGAGATGATCGCCGAACTGGCATCGTGCTTCCCGGAAAACAAAACCAAGAACTCCAGCTCGTTGAAAGCTTTAACCAACCGATCATATTGTTCATTGGCTTCATCGGCAAAAGACAAATCGTTTTCTTTGGCGGCAACGGCTACCAGCTGTTCCAAGTCGGCTACTTCTTTCTTGAGATCGCGAAAACGCCCGACTTCCCTTTCCAGTTCTTCTATTTTCTTGCCAGTTGCCACTGCCCGGGCTTGATCTTGCCAAAAATCCGGCTTCGCTGACTCTTGTTTTAATTCCACTATTTCTTCTTCGCGCCGATCCAAGTCAAAGTAACCTCCAGGTATCTAGGAGTTGTTCCCGCAACTCTTCTAATTGTTTGAGTAAATTTTCCATAATAGTATAAAAATTATTTTCTGTGGTTATTTTCAATTTTTGCTCCGAGTTTGGCGACAGTGCCATTTTCTTCCTCTCCCCGCGGGAGAGGGCGGAGCGAGGGTGTAAAGCGTGGATATTTAAAAATCATGCCTTTCTTCTCCTGCAACTTTTCAAAATATCTTCCAATACTAACGCCAAATTTTCTTTAATGCTTGTGTTCGCATATCTTTTCACTAAATAAACCTTGTTTTTCTAAAAAATTTTGGCGGATATTATCATTTTGTATTTCCTTGTCGGTACCATGAGTGGCGCCATCAATCTCAATTACAAGCTTTGCTTCAGCGCAATAAAAATCAACCACGAAATTTCCGATACTATACTGTCTTTTAAATTTAAATCCCCCCAGTTGCCTGTTTCTGGCTTTACTCCACAAGATACGTTCGCAAGTAATCGGCTGTTGCCTCAAAATACGCCTGATATTTTTCTGTTGTGGCAGATTGAATAATTTTTGCATAAATATTTTTACCTCACCCTGCCCTCTCCTGCAAAGGAGAGGGTATCAGTGCTCCCTCTCCCAGTCGGGAAAGCCTCTCCTTGTTAAGGAGAGGGGGTTAGCGTTCCCTCTCCCTCACGGGAGAGGGTGGGGTGAGGGCGGTTACTTTCCCTCCACCACCTTAATCTCCTCCTCGGTCAAGCCATACAGTTTATAAACCTCCTCGTCTATTTTTCTGTCCGTCTTGGCGATTTCGTCTTGGAGTTTATGCCATTGGTCGGAATTTTCAATACTATTTTTTAACTTACCGTATAAATCGCTCTGCAACTTAGTCATTTTTATTATTTCCGAGCTACTATTTTTAGGGATAGGCATTCTACCAGTCGTGGGGTTATCAAATTGCATTGTCCTAATCGCTTTACCAAAAATAAATCTATAAGCGAACCAGTTTACTATCTTAGAATTTAATAAAATACAAATAAACAAAGGGGAGTAATTTTTCTCTTTAATAGTAATCTGATTTATAGTATCAACGATTATTTGCCTTTCATCTCCTGGTAATGTTGCAGTGATTTTAATATGATCAGTGGGTTTCTCAATATGTGCAACAATTCTTTGCGCTAAAATAGAGTCTGGTTTTATATAAGCTTTTTCGTCATTAATTAAATTTTTGGCAATTTTGCCTTTAATACCTCTTATACCCCTCCTGCTTATTTGCGCTCCGCCGAGCACCTCTATCTCGCCATTTTCTCCAACTTCTTTTTGAAGCATCGCTCCTCTTTGGTTTGTGGCAATGCTATTCAACATGATTGAATTTTTTATCATTTTTTCTGCGATAGCAATCTCTTCATCTGCGACGCCATTTAAAAAAAATCCAAATTGTTTAGCGGTAATTTTATTAATCTCGCCGACTATTTTAATTTGATTTTCATCAATAACTCCGGACTTGTAATTCATTTGGGCAACTTCTTTCTGCGCGATAGCAACAATTTGCTCCAACTTTACTTCCTTCCAAACCTTACTGCAATCAATTATGGTTCGCACATTATCCCAAACAAAATTTCTTATTTTTGCGTAATTTGAGGCGAAGCAAAACGCTTTCGGAATTATAAAGCCGAAATAACCGCCGTTTTTTAAAGATTGCATGGCTTTCTTTATAAACAAAATTGCCGTATCCGTTGACCCGATATTAAAAATGTCGTTAAAATAAACTTGCTCTTCTTTTGAAATTTCCGCGCCATACGGCGGATTGCCGATTATGCAATCAAATCCTGGATTCCCGCCTTCGCGGGAATGACGAGAAGAAAACACTTCGGGAAACTCCTCCTCCCAATTAAACGGCTGTTTATCGCGATAATTCTTGCCAAAATACTTGGCAAGCTCTTCGTCCGTGCCGGAGATTAGGCTGTTGCCGTTCTTGATATTACTGCCGAGATTGGGCAGCTTGGTCTGGCTGTCAAAAGTGTTGAGAAGCAGATTGAGGCGCGCCAACTCCACGGCTTGGCTGTCCAGATCAACGCCGTAGATATTATTCTGCAAAATCTGGATCTTCAGATAGCCGTCCGGCTTAGCGCCGAATTCTTCGTATTTTTTGATCAAAAAATTCATCGCCGCCACGAGAAACGAACCGGAGCCGCAGGCCGGGTCCAAAATTTTCACTTTTTGCAGATCATTGATGCTCTTGCATCTTTCTAATACCGGGCCGAGGGCATTGGCCACGATATAATCCACGATAAATTTCGGCGTATAGTAAATGCCCTGCTCTTTGCGCTTCTTTAAATTTTTGCCCTCGGCGGACTCCTGTTTGGATTTTTTCAGCTGATGGCCGAGATAGCTTTCATAAACATTGCCCAAGACATCGGCGGGAATAATGGAAAAGTCATATTCAAAATAATTCTTTTTGCCGTAAAGGATATCAATCGCCTTTTCCGTGGCGCCGCCAAACTCCTCCCAGTTTTCAAAAGGATGTTCGTCAAACATATTGGAATTATATATCTTATCCAATTCCCTGAATTTTTTTATCATAGCCTGATAAGGGCTTACCTGCCCTGTCTTGCCGCTTCCTCTATACTCATGAATTAACGGGATTAATGTCGGCGGTTCAATTTTCCTGTCCTCGGCCGAGCGGATGAAAATCAAACGGTTAAGCAGTTTTTGCACGCCTTCGTCTATCAGTTGCGGATCAACCTTTTCATTCCATTGAGCAAAAGCTTCGGTCAAAATTTCCCGGCATTCATTTAAATCCTTAGCCAAAGTTTCGGTAACCGATACTTTTTGCAGTTTCTTGCCGACTTTCTCCGCTTCCTTGTCCAGAAGATCGTTGCCAAATGATTCTTTAGACAAGCGCCACAACTCGTCAAAACGGGTTAGATATTCTTCAAAATCAAAAGACAGGTATTTTTTGCCGGCCAAAGTTTTCTCCGGCGATAAGGCGTTAAAAATTATCAGACTTTCAAAGTCAGTAAGCACCGCCCAGGTTACGCCCTTGTTCCAAGAGTAACGGATGGCCTGTTTGGCGAATTCTTCGCGATGCAGATCAGCCGACAATTTTTTCGCTTCCAAATAAAATTTTATCCGGCCGTTGAGGTAAAACCCGTAATCCACGCGGTCGCCGGAAATCTGCTCTTCGGCCGTAACTTCGTTTTTGTCAAAAACATTCCAACCCAAGGCTTCAAACAAGGGCTGGATAAAACCGAGCTTAGTCTCTTCTTCGCTATAGCGCGTTATTTTTCCAGCGGCTTTTTCCGCCTGGTATTTATGTATTAGTTCTTTTATTTTTTGTTTGGCTTCTTGCTGATTCATATATCTATATTTTACTTTAAATTAACCTAAAAATCAATCTCACCCTGCCCTCTCCTGCAAAGGAGAGTGGATCAGTGCTCCCTCTCCCAGTCGGGAGAGCCTCTCCTTGTTAAGGAGAGGGGGTTAGCGTTCCCTCTCCCTCACGGGAGAGGGTTGGGCGAGGGTGGATATAACAAAAAAACCGCTTTTTCCAAAGACGGCTTTTTGTATTTCATGTTGCGTGTTATGAGTTTTAAGATTTATTTCATCTGTTCCAATTTTATTTTAATCTCTTTATTCTCTCCCCGATGGACTATTTTCAAGGTGGCTTCGTCGCCGACTTTTAAACGGCTGATCATATTGGCCAAAGGATTATCTGTGGTGATTTTTTTGCCGTTTAACTCCAGGATGATATCGTTTTCCACCAAACCGGCTTTATCAGCCGGGCTGCCGGGGATTACCGCCAAGTCGGTGCGATTTTCTCCGCGCACGATCAGGGCGCCGTAATCAACCGACAATTTGTTAGCTTTCGCTATCTCCGGGTTGATCAAGGTATAGCGCACGCCCAGCCAAGGTCGGATGATCTTGCCGCCTTTCTTCACGCCTTCAATGGTATTTTTCACTTCATTGATCGGAATGGCAAAGCCGATATTCTGGGCGTTCTGGGCAATGGCGGTGTTGATGCCGATTACCTGCCCAGCGATATTCAGCAGCGGACCGCCGGAATTGCCGATATTGATGGAGGCGTCGGTTTGAATCACGCCTACCAGCTGTTCCAAGCCGAAACCAGTGCCGCCGGCAGTAATGGATCGCGACAAACCGGAGATAACGCCGGTGGAAACGGTATTTCTGAATTCGCCCAAAGCGTTGCCGATGGCGATAACGGTCTGTCCCACTTTCAAAACTGAGCTGTCGCCTAACTGGGCCGTTGGCAGGTTTTTGGCTTCAATTTTTAAAATCGCCAAATCAGTCAGCGGATCTTTGGCTAGCACCTTGGCAGGCATTTTCCGCTCATCATTTAACAACACAGTATATTCAGCCTGTTCGTCCGCGACTACATGTTTGTTGGTAATCACATAACCGTCGCTACTGACGATAAAACCGGAACCTCCGCCAACTTCTTGTTTTTCCGTGCCGTTCTGGCGGTAACGCGGCGCCCTGCCGCCGAACATATCGCCGAATTCATCGCCGAAAAACTGGCGGAAAAAATCCGAACCAAAAGGCTGGAAATAGAATTGTTCAATCTTCGGCAAATCCTTGGTGACAATAATGCTGACTACGGCCGGCGATACTTTTTCCACCACCGACACGACCGCCGACTCCTCTTCTATTTTTACTACTTTTTGCTCGTCCAAAATATTGCCAATTGATTGATTGTTTTTTTTAAAAATATTGCTCTTCGCCCAATCCGTAAGCGAATTGTCCGTACCGGCAAACGAACCGGCATAAAATCCCATGATCGAACCAAACAAAGAACTGACCAAAATCGCCACCACCAAGATGGCAAGAAATTGATTTTTGCTGTTATGCGTCATATTTTTCATTTTAATAATTACAATCAATATTTTATAACAAATTTGCGCAATTTTCAAATACGATTTATTAAAGGAGGTCAATCTTTGCCCTTACGGCAAAAGCTTAACCCCCTTTAATTACAAAAACCGCTTTCTATCAATAGATACGCGATTTACATTATTTTATTTCAAACAAACCCGGCCGCTGCCGTTGATTAATTCAAATTTCTTGCCACGGGTCATGGCCTTCACGGATATTTCCGCTTTGGTTGCGCGAGAACGATCGCGAAAAGCCTGGCTGAAAACCAGCTTGACCGGACGCCTGATTCTGGTATATCTGGCTCCTGTTTTAGACTGGTTATGCTCCTTGATTCTTCTTGATAAATTCTTAGTACTGCCGGTATAGAAGGTGCCATCCGAACATTGCGCGATATAGAGATAAAACATGATAGAAGATAGCAATCCGATTCTAAATCAGGAATTGGATTTCTGCTAAACTTAGGTTTTTTAAAACTGAAAAAGAAACCGGCTCAAATCAATCTTTTGGTTGATTATTTTAACGCCCTCGTTTTTTAATAATTTGATTTTGACTTTTTGACCGCCGGCAAAACCTCCCACGCCGCCATCACTCCTGACAACGCGATGGCAGGGCGCCTGGGGCGCAAACGGATTTTTGTTCAAAGCATTGCCGACGGCGCGCGCCGCGTCCGGGCAGCCGATTGAAACCGCCAGTTGGCCGTAAGTAGCCACCTTACCGGCGGGGATCAGTTTATTCGCACGCCAAACTAAAGAAGAAAAACTTGCCACAGCGCGCTGCCTCCCTTGTTTCATGGTAGAAAATTATTTTTCTCTAACGATCTATTTCAACTGCAAATTCTTGATCTGCTCCAGCAAACTGCCGACACCAACATTATTTAAATTACCAAGATTATCGGTGTCTGAGCCGGATTTAAGCAAGTTGTTTGCCGGATTGACCGATCCTCCGTCCAGCAATTTAGTATACTGGTTGAACATATTTTTTATCAACGGCGGCAAGAAAATTATGGAAAGAATAATCGGTCCGACAATGATGATAAAATAAAAAATACTAACCAATCGCTGTATGACCATATAATTCTTGATCTTCTTGGTAGCGGCCAGAATTTCTTCCGATAATTCCAAATTTTTTTTCAACAACTCCTTCATTTCCAACTCGCTTGCTCCTCCACCTGCGTTCGGCGACGATAGATCTTGATTTGTTTGATTATTTTCCGACATATGAATATTGTTAAAATTATTTAACCCGACAATCACATTGTTTCTTTTTCAAAATCTTTTTCTGCTCTCGCAAACTGTCAAGCTTCTTGATCTGCTTTGCCCTGCCGTTAGCCAACCGCCAAGCCAGCGGTGAATGGTGCTGGTAGCCGCGCCTGCTCATTTCTTCAACTTGCTCCTGGTGGCGCAGGAAAAGCGCTCTTAGACAGCTTTGCCAACGAATCGTTTCGGGATGGCGGCGATAGCCCTGTTTGCCTGCGGTTAAAATCGACCAAATAGCGTGCAATTCCCGGTGCTCGCCCAGCAAATGCTGGCGGCAAAGAATTCTTGGCGGCAAATCCCAAATACGCATAAAAATAAATCTGCTTGTTTCTTTACTCTAATTTTATCCTATTTTGGCAAAAAAATCAATCATTATTTAACTCCAAGTTGGCGGGCAAATTTAATCTGAAGCAAATCTTCTGGTGTGATTTTCTCCAAACTATTCCCGGCAAAACTCTTGATAACTCCGACTCCGGCCAAATCAATTTCAACCCGGCTGTCGCCTGCCAATATCAGATTCGGCTCGCGCGCTTCTCCGTTCATTGGTCCGCCGGAGACAAAACATTTTCGCGCGTCCATAATGATCAAATCCGCCGGGGTAACCGTGTTTAGTTCGGCTATTTTTTCCTCCACCCGACCGGCGTGGAATGACAAGCGCTCCAAGGGCTTCATCAGACCGACCGCCAATTTCAAAGCGCCGGTATAACGCGCGATAAAATGGGTTTTTAGGCAGGGCAGAAGAATCACCCGGTCAACCTCGTCCAATACCGCCGGCAAGCTGGCTTTTTTTAAAAACTTACCCTGCGGAATATTTTTTTTTCGCCATTCTCCTTCGTCAAACACCGCCACTTTGGCCGGTCTGGGCAATTCTTCTAAGCTAAAAATGCCGAGCTTATTCATAACACTGCGGGCGCGCAAGGCGAAAGTGCAGGAATCTCCCACTATCACTTGTCCCGCTCCTTGTTCATGGGCCAGTTGCACCACTGCCTCCAAAAAATCGTAACTAGTTGAAGCCGGGAAAGGATCGGCGGTATTAAAATTCGGCTTGAGCAAGACTCTGTCTCCACGGTTGATATATTTTTGCCAACCGCCGATCGCTTCAACCGCGAGCTGGATGGAATCTTTAATCTCGCCTTTAAATTGTGTTTTACTGATTGACATAATTTTATCAACCGATATTAGTCTGCAGAAAGTATCGGCCAACTCCTGGACGCAAGTTTTTAAATATTTTTTATTAACTCTCGGCGCAATAACCGATAGTCAGGCATCGTCCGTTCCACCAACTGCCAAAATTTGGGCGAATGATTAAGCTCTGCCAAGTGGCACAATTCATGTACGATCAAATAGTCGGCTAATCTAGCGGGCAAATACAAAATTTTATAATTAAAATTCAAATTTCCCCGCTTGGAGCAACTGCCCCATCTGGTTTACTGGTTCTTGATTGTTATTCGGTTAATCTTAAAGCGATAAACATGGTTTAACTCATCTGCTCTGGCACGGACAAATTCCATCGCCCGACCTCTGTTCAGCAAATACTCCTTTCGACCGCCTGTTCTGATCGGAGTCGGCTCAAGTTGGTTGTAATATTTGATTTTTGCCAACAGCCAATCGGCTTTTGACTTGATGAATTTATCGGCTTGGCCCTCGCTAACGCCATGAGGCATGGTGAGTGTAATGCAGCCGTTATTCTTTATCGCCAAACGGATGCGCTTTGCTCTCCTACTTCTTTTTAATTGGTAAATTATTTCTTGACTATTGATTGATATTTTTTGTTCTTGGATATTTTTATCAAGTTTTGTCATGTGATTTTTGGCGGGAATTAAAAACTGGATAATTCTTGCTAAAATTATAGCGCTTCGTTCAAGCAAAAAAATATTTTATAGAGTAAGCTGCAAATAAATTTCATAAAATTTTTTACAAAGAAATTTATCTAATTTCACATTTTTTTACCCACCCCTCTCCCGCTTGGCGCAAAAATTCTATTTGCTCCCAAGGGAATGGCTTAACGCCCTGCAATTTTTCGTCCAACAAATCAGTATCTGATTTAAATTGTTGGATAAACCACTTGTCAGCACCCTTGATTAATTTTCCCATGCCGGCAAGGTCGGCTGGTTCATGCAATCCGGGAACCATGGTAGTTCGGAACTCATAAGGCAACCCCGACTCCATAATTATCTTAATGCTGTCTTTTATCTTGGCGATACCAACCTTTATCCCCGCCACTTGATCGTATTTGGCGGCTGGCGCCTTGATATCCATTGCCAGATAATCAACCAACTTGCTTTCTATTAATCCTTTTACCATCTCAGGATTGGTCCCATTGGTGTCCAGCTTAACTAGATAATCCAGCGCTTTGATTTTTGCGAGAAATTCCGGCAGATCGGCCTGTATAGTAGGTTCGCCGCCGGTCACTACCACCGCGTCAATCTTGCCCGCACGATCTTTCAAAAAAACAAAAAGATCGTCCTCCGCAATTTCAGGAAAACGGCCTTTTTGTTTAAACTTGTCTGGCTTAGGCCAAACAAGCATGGGGTTATAACAAAACTGGCAACGAAAACTGCAACCATGGGTGAATACTATTGCTGAAAGATAGCCGGGATAATCCAACAAGCTGAATTTTTGTAAGCCTCCAATTTTCATGGGATTTTGACGGTTATGGAATGGCTGGAATTATTAGGATTAAAATGTTTCTAATCCTAAACATCCCGAATCATCCGCCTCTCCCAATAATCCTGCGACCAAATTAATCTTTGTTAACTTTAAAAGTCTTGCGATTAAAATACTCCGCTTGCTTGCCGTCATTCCACTGTTGGATGGGGCGAAGATAGCCGGTTACCCTGCTATAAACTTCACAGGGAGTTCTCTTGGTTTCTGTTGGGCTCATATTGCTCCTTTGTCTATCCACCCGGGTGGGGCTCAATTGGCCTTGATTTGATGAATAGGTTTTTATTTTTTTATTTATTATTTATTGGTTAATTGCTTCGCTGAATTCTTTCTCCAGTTCTTGCGGTTCAGTGGTAAAGCCTGTTTCTTGATCGCACTTGGGGCAGAAAAAGTGTTCGCCCACCAGATAGCCGTGCTTGGGGCAGATGGAAAAAGTCGGGGTAATGGTAAAATACGGCAAATGATATTTTTCCGCAATCTTCCTGGCTAATCGCTTCACCGCTTCAGCTGAAGGCAGGGCTTCGCCGATAAAACAATGGACTACGGTTCCTCCGGTGTACTTGGCTTGCAGATCGTCTTGCAGGTCAAGGGCTTCAAACAAATCGTCGGTGAAGTTGACCGGCAACTGGCTGGAATTGGTGTAATAAGGGGCTGATTTGCCGGACCTAACCGCCGCTTCGTTGGCAACGATAATATCGCCAAATTTATCTTTGTCCAATCTGGCGAAACGCCTGGTAACCCCTTCCGCTGGCGTCGCTTCTAAGTTGTAAAGATTATTTGTTTTTTCCTGCAGTTCAAGCATCTTGTCGCGCAAGTGGTCAAGGATCTCAAGGGCGAACTTTTTTCCGTTTTTCGAAGCGATACTGTCTTTAATCGGTTCAAAGTTTAACAACGCTTCGTTCATGCCGATAATGCCGATGGTAGAAAAATGATTCTGCCAATAGTGCCCGAAGCGAGTCTTGATGCTGTCTAGATAATGCTTGGCGTAAGGATAGAGGCCTTTTTCCGTCAAATCCTCCAAGACCTCGCGCTTTATCTCCAGGCTTTCGTGGGCGGTTTGCGCTAGGTTATCCAATTTTTCAAAAAACTCTTCCTTGGTTTTTGACAAATAACCGAGGCGGGGCAAATTCAAAGTAACCACGCCAATAGATCCGGTCAGCGGATTGGCGGCAAACAAACCACCGCCACGGCGCTTAAGCTCTCGATTGTCCAATCTGAGGCGGCAACACATGCTGCGGGCGTCATCCGGGCTCATATCGCTATTGATGAAGTTGGAAAAATAAGGAATGCCGTACTTGGCTGTCATTTCAAAAATCTTTTCCGCCACCGGGGATTCCCAAGGAAAATCCTTGGTTATATTGTAGGTTGGGATCGGAAAAGTGAAAACTCTGCCTTTGGCGTCGCCTTCCATCATCAACTCGGCAAAAGCCAAATTAATCATATCCATTTCAACTTGAAAATCCTTGTATTTTTCTTTTTGAACTTGTCCGTTGATGATTACATTCTCTTCTCCTGCGATTTTGCCGGGCACCAAATCCATGGTAATGTTGGTAAATGGGGTCTGAAAACCAACTCTGGTCGGTACGTTGATATTAAACAAAAATTCTTGCATCGCCTGTTTTACCTCTTTATAAGTCAAGTTGTCATGCTTGATAAAAGGGGCCAAATAAGTATCAAAGTTGGCGAAGGCTTCTGCTCCCGCTACTTCGCCTTGCAGGGTATAGAAAAAATTGATTATCTGGCCGAGAGCGGTGCGAAAATGCTTGGCCGGCCTTGATTCAACTTTTCCTGGAACACCGCCAAAACCGCGCATTAATAATTCCCGCAAGTCCCAACCGGCGCAATAACCGGCCAAAATCTGCAAATCATGCAAGTGCAAATCGCCGTTCTTGTGCGCTTCTCTAATATTGGCGGTATACACTTTGTTAAGCCAATAGTTGGATGAAATTGCTGAGGCAATATGGTTGTTCAATCCTTGCAGGCTGTAGCTCATGTTGGAGTTTTCTTTCACCAACCAATCTGTTTGTTTCAAATAACCTTCCATCAATTCATTGGAATTGACCATCAGTCTCATCTCTCTCAAACGGGCGCGCTGATCGCGATAAAGGATGTAAGCTTTGGCGGTAGTAATTTGGCGATTTTTAATCAATGTTTCCTCCACAATATCCTGAATCTCCTCCACCGCGGGAATGCTCCTGGCGTGAAATTTTTCATTGATCGCCTTGACCACTTGCTCGCACAGCTTTTCCGCCAGCTTCTGGTCCGGCTTGCCCACCGCTTCAGTGGCCTTGAAGATGGCTTTGGCTATCTTTGCTTGGTCAAAGTCCACTATTTCGCCGGATCTTTTCCTGAGTTGGGTGATTTTATTTTCAATCATTGGTTTTTATTATAATTTATCTTTTTCTTTTTTGCTCCGGATCAATTTATTTAATTCGCGCTGAAATGTTTGCGCGTCCTTAAATGACTCATAAACGCTGGCAAAACGGATATATGCCACTTGGTCGAATTTCTTCAGCTGTTTCATGACTATCTGGCCAATTTCGCTTGAAGTTATCTCGTTTTTTCTCATAACTTGCAAGTCGCGCTCAATCAGGTTGACCAACTTCTTGAAGCTTTCTTCTGTCACCGGCCTTTTCTCCAAAGCCTTTCTCAAACCCTTGATTAGCTTGTCCCTGGAATAAACCTCTTTTCTGCCATCGCGCTTTACTATGGTTAAATCCAAAATCTCAATTTCTTCGTAGGTGGAAAAACGAAAACCGCATTTTAAACACTCGCGCCGCCTTCTAATTGACAGCCCGTCAAAAGCAACACGAGAATCAATGACTTTAGTGTCTTGGTAATAACAAACTGGGCATTTCATAGTTTGGCTTGGCAATTAAAAAAGAGCCCTTTGCTTTCTGCTGTATTGGTAGGAGCTTTTCCAATTAAGGCG
>CAYUHZ010000014.1:0-18980 GCA_964444625.1 uncultured Gammaproteobacteria bacterium
CCCTTCCTACAAGGTAACCTCGGGGCAAGCCCACGAGGAATTAGTGATTAAAAATTGTTTGAAAATTAGAAATTGAAAATTAATAACTTAGTTTCCTAATCTCTTCTTCAATCGCCCTTCGCTCCAGACTTCCTTCATGGTACTGGCTGGCGATCTTTTCCAGCTCCTTGGCTTGTTTTTCTTCCGGCGTCTGAGGAGGACCGAGCGGTGATCTGGGTAATTCGTTTTTTTCTCTTTCTTCGTTGCTAATAGGGATGATTTGCCAGTCCTCCGGCGACTCCCCCTCCATACTATCGGGAAAAAACTTCAAATTGCGATAAAGCGTCAACAATTTTCCGAGTAATTCTTTTTCTTCTTTATCCAACAGTCTGGTATTTGGCGAATCGGTAATATATCTTGATAATACTACATTATTAAATATCGTACTGCCGTTTTGGGAGATAAAATCTTTGAGCCAATTGGCAATTGTGCCCGACTGCGTTCTGCCGTCAATAGTCAAATTTTTGCCGGTTAACTGCTCTTGGTTATTTGAAATTATTTTGGTTAATTCGCCAATAAACGATTCATCTTTCGCGAAAATTTCCAACAATCTTTTATTCAGCCGATAAACTAAGGCGGGATGGCTCTTGATCTCGTTAATAATCCCAAACTCAAAAATCTCCCCCGCTAATTTCTTTTCCTGCTCCAGGCTGAATATTTTATTCCCCTGATTCAAATACAAGAAGCTTACCCTGGTAAGCACCGGCAATATAACGATAATTTGCAAATCTTTAAAAGCAGACTTGGCGGCATCAACTGTCATCTCCAACTCATCAACCAAAAAATTTATCGCTTGATCTTCTCGCTCAAAAGCTCCGCTAATGCTAAAAATCAAAAACTGGCTGAAGTTTTGATCATATTTCGCTTCCAATTCTTTGATCCGCTGATAAATATTGTCGCGATCAAGCTCCCAGAGCAATTCGGGAGATTTGTTTTCAAGCTCGTTTATTGTTTCTTGAATATTATAATTTGCCATAAAATATTATTTTTTTATAATCTGGCTTTCATAATCGCCAACCGTTTTGCCTCTCCATTCTTGATCGTGCCTCTTATTCAAATCGTTCAAAGCGTCTACCAACGGACTTAACTGGGCCATATCTCCCCCGCCCTTCTTGTGGGCGGCGACCCCCTGCATGAGAGATCGTAAATTTTCAGCCTCTTTTTTCTGCAAATTTTCGCCTTTAGCGATTTTGGAATTTATTTGTCCTAATAAAGCCGCGATAGCCGTATTGTCTTTGGAAAATTGCTTAAAAAATGCTTTTTGATCGTCGGTTTGACCGCTGGCGCTATAAAAAGTAGATGGGCTAAACTGGGATAAAACATCGGCTCCGCCGGTTATCGCTTTTATGCGGTCTTTCGCGTCTTTTATCACTTTTGCCAAGCTGTCAGCGGCGTCCCTAACAACCCTATTGATTTTATCGTCTTTATCCAATTCAAACCTTACTACTTTATCAAACCCTGTTAAAGTTGCATTTGTTTTCAAGCTTGCGTTTCTCTCGTCTTCTATTTCTTTTTTCCGTTGGTCAAATCTTGCATCAGCTGCTTTCTTTTCAGCGGAATTTTCAAAATCTGTCTTAGTTGACTTTGTTCTAACATAAAACTCTTTAGAAGTAATCTTGCCTTTATCTAAATCATCTTTTGTATTCATTAAATCTTCTTCCATTTTTATCTTTCTTTCGTTATACTTTTTATATTCATCATAACCTCTCCCGCTCTCTTTGTTTTCTTCTTCTTTTTTTAAGTCATCGTCTTTCTTCTTGTCTACAGCGGCATCGTTTTCTGTTTTTTCTTTAACTCTTGCTTCATTATAAGCTTTCCTCGTTGAACTCATTGCGCTAAACACCGCGCCTACCGCCGCTGACCCTCCTTCGCCCAGCTTATTTCCAACCGATACCGCCCCTTTAGCTACTTCACCCAAACCTAATGAATGAAACGGCAAGCTCTTCATGACTTCTGTTATGCCTTTGAATAAATCTGCCCCTAAACCATGGGAAAGAGCGCCGGAAATATCGGCAGAAGCCAATCCCAATACTGCTCCTTTTGCGGTATTTAACCCGCCACCTATAATTTTTCCCGTCTTAGTCCCTGCCATGTCCCCAGCGGTTATTAATGTATCATCACTCATGCCCATTTTCTTGCCGAAATCTTTCCAGGCTTTCACTTTTGATTCACGCCGGCTTTTCCCTATGCCTTGATCCCATTGCTGCAAGAATTTAGCAGGCAAAGAATTATAATTTCCTTGATCATCTTTCCATTTCATGTCTTTTTTAGCGCCTAATTTCTCGCCTAATTTTGTCTTTCCTAACATTCTATTCAAACCAACGCCTATACCACTGGCGGCTAAGCTTGTTCCTTTCAATCCGAGTTGTGCCGCGTTTAGCCCGACTTCTTTGCCCGCCCACTTAGCGCCCTTCTTCATCGCCCCCAATCCTTTGCTCTTTAAGTTATTCGCCATATTCATGCCAATATTGCCGCCGATCACTCCGGCGCTTTGCGCGATTTTTAACGCCGCGATTAATAATGATATGGCTAAAACAAATTTGCTGATATTGTCCCATTTGGCAAACTCCGAGATCATGCCGCTAAGCGCCTCTTTTGAGGTGCCGCTTCCTACTCCTAAATAATTGTTTTTATCTCCTCCTTCGCTTAAAATCATTAAGGAAAGCCAGACAAAAAAAGCTAAAATCGGGCCGGTAGTTAGGTGTTTACTGAATTCTCCCCACCATTGGCTGAAATATTTTCCGCCTGGCAATACTGACGAGAAAAAAGCGATTGGAGAAAGCACAATCAAAACCCAAAACATCACTATTCTTGCCATCAACATCACAATCATCATTATCATTATAATGGCCACCAACACTATTACTAATAAAGCTAATACTGCCGAATAAAATAAATTCCATGGAATTTCCTTGAATTCCGCTCCTTGCGATATGGCCAATAATTTATTTAGACCCAAGACATTTACAAAATTACCCGGTTGCCCGGCAAAGGCGCTGGCAAAAGTAAGCATCACCACCTGCGAGATATCAATCAAAAACAAACAAATAGTCTTGGAGAAATTAATCAGCACCGCCATTATCAGCAATTTCGGCAATAACTTTTTGGCGGAATAATTCTCTTGCCGTAAAATCGTGGCAAAAGCGATTACCAAGAGGATAACTATAAAAAACATATTGCACAAATCCCTGATAATAACCCAGCCCTTTGTCACGTTAGGATTGTTCCATTCCTGAAAATTAAATACGAACGAGATAAGTTTTAGGATTATTTCAGACAAAATCTGCCCAAAAGTATTGGCTATTCCCAGAACCACCCAAGTTAAAAATCCGGCGATACGTGAATCATTAGCTTCAGTTGCTATTTTTGTATCAACAGCTTGAGTTAGTGAAATATTTGTCGCAAATAAAAGAATAAAACAAAATAAAATTAATATCGCTGATTTTTTAATTATTCTTTTGTGCTTTTTATAAAAATTCATAATTTATTTTGTTGACCACCAAAATTGTAATGGATCCAGCCAGTTCATAGTGCTGATATAGCCGAATATTACGGCTATGGCAAAAAAAATAAAAAACAAAACTATGGCCGCAATCTTTATGGATTTTATTAATATCTTACCCACGTCAACGCCCGCGACTTTACCCGCCATCTCCGCCGCCACTCCTCCCGGAATTGCTTTGGCCGCTAATTTTCCTGCCAGTTCTTCTGCTTGTTTTTGTTTTTTCGCCGCCACTTGCCTCTCTCTTGATGACTCGCCTTCTTCGCCTTCTCCTTCTTCTCCGCTAATATCCGCTACGCTAGCCCGCGCCGACTGCTGTTCCTGCCGCATCCTGCTTGCCGCTAGCAGCTGCTCGTCTATCGTATTTAATACCGGAACGGTGTTCATAAACTCTTGTAATATATTTAAATCACAATTCCTAAATCACAATTACCAATAAAATAATAAATCCTAAATATTTTTGTTTAGTAACTGTTTAGTTAGAAATCGCTTGGTCATTAGCCATTGGGATTTAAGGTTTGTTCAAATTTATTTTTCCTTCACCACAATGCTTCCGCTAAACGAAGCCCACTGACTGCCACCGCAATCATTAACCGCGCTACCGCCATTGCACCAGCCCCAATTATCCTTGATCTGAACCTTTGGCGCGACCGTACATTGTCCGACGCCGGCAACGTATGTGCAGCTGCTGGCGGGAATTATTCCCCTATTGGCTTTTATCTTCAGATCCCAGTAACTATATAAATGATAGAGAGAATGAGGGGTATTGGCATTGGGCCGATCGCGCATCTCCACTCCGGTAATAGTGGTTGTCTCATTGTCCCCCCAGTCAACCGCCAGCATCACCATGGGCAATTGATCGGCGTCAACTTTGGTATTGAAGGCCAGATGGGCAAAACCATTGCTGGCGAAACTGACACTGCCCGCCATATTGTTAATTTTAATATTGGTTATTCTAGGAAGGATAGCGCAATAATCATTTGGGTAAGACGGTCTTGGGCCAACGCCTGCCACGCCGCCAACCACGCATAGAACAGATGGCGGTAACCAGCCAACTGCTGCGTTATCAAACTCATATCTAAAATTTATTGGATTCCAGTGCCAAGTCCCATAACTTTGGGCGAAAATTCTTTTTAGTTGGTCATACTGATTATAACCTGCCGGAAAAATAATTTCCTGGCAAACACCCTCTCCGTCAGCGCAGTCCGCTTTATTTTTATCATAAGATATTCCATTTATATGGTAACAAAGTTTACTGCCGATACTGCATAGACCGATTTTACCGTGTCCATCGCTCTGCCAATAATAAGGAGCGCCAGTCCAAACTTGGTCTGTGCTATTTGTAACTAACAAAGGTTCTATACTATCCGATTCGCTTTCTCCATCCCAATTATAAGGGTTCGCTGTTGGATAAGGTGGGACTGCACTGCCGAAAGGAGTACCATCGGTGGTGTATTTATAATTTAATATACCGCTGGCTACTTTGTAATCACTCCCTTTATAAACCCTGCTTGACCAAAATTTATTTGCGCCAACATCTGTTACGGTTTTAACGAATTTTGAGCAATAAGCAAAAACATCATCATAAACCTTTCCTGTATCTTGATTATAAAATTTAAATCCGAACTGAGCTTCGTTAATAGTGTTGCAAGGTGCGCCGCAAAGACAATGACCGCTATTATAATTCGTAAAGCCATCATAAACATACCACCCAGTACCGTTACTCTGGCAATCATATTTACAATTTCCTGATGGCACGGCAGCTGATGCGAAATAACTGCGCCCGGCATCGAAGAAAAAAAGATTTTTTTCGTTACAACGGCAAGCCGCTCCGGTTACAACATAAGCATATCCTCCGGGCAAAGTAGGCCAACCTGAATCTTTATTACATCCGGTATGAAGGACATTGGCTACATATTCTCTTTTTTCCAAAGGAATTAAAATTTTAGCTTCAGCACAGTAGTAAACCGGGATTTTCCCCAGATAACCAGCGCCTTCCTCAATTCCATCTCCTTTGACCTTATCAATCGGATACCAAAGAAGACAGGCCTGTTCACTTCCCGGAGAGCGATCATATTCCAGGCAATAGCCGGACCAGCCCTTCTGACGCTTGCCAGATTCCTCATAATAATCGCAGGAAAGCGAATCGCTCTGGGGATAGAGCCGGCAAGTCTGAGTAGTGTACCAACCATATTTGGAGTTTAGGGTCGGTTTTATTTTGACGTCATCAAAGTAGAAATTGCCGGCTGAACCGGCGGTACCGCCAGCATTGGAATGTAGCTTAATCCTGATCTGTGAATTAGCGCCGGTATTAAACCAAGCAACCTGATAGGTCCAATCCTCTCCTAGCTTTTGGCTGACTGCCGCCTCCTTGATATAATCAAGAGAGGCGCCTTTGACAATGCTTATCATGGCATCACCGCTTTTTAAATTCTTGGTATTAACATAAGCGCTGATAAAATAGTCCTTGCCCGGTATCACATCTATCACTTCGCTGGTCGCGTCATAAGACGACCCAAGCCTGATGAAACTCTTGCCGTCCCGAGCATAGCCGATGCCTTCACTCTGGGCGGAAATCGGATTATTCACCACCGAAAAAGCATTGGCATTCCAAGGCACGCCGGCAGCTTCTTGTCCGCTCCAATTCCAACCAATAGGATAACCGTTGGAGCCGTATGATTCAAAGCTGCCATTGGCTATATTGGCGCTATCGCCTTTTTGCCTCATATCGCCAAAATCATAGTAATCACCGCCCAAAGAGCCGCTTTCCAGTCCTACTTTGTTATAGCCGGAAAAATTTGCGATTTTTGCGCTATCATAACCGTTCCTATTGTATGTTTGATTATATGGAAAATTGTTTGAATCCAATTTTGAGGCGACAAAACTGCTGCAATTATTATTGTTGTCAAGATTGTTGCATAACCCGACGTCATAGCAAATATTATTGCCGTTGTCATCTTTGGCGTAGCTGCGGCAAGCCAGCCACTTGTCGCAAGTCCGATCGGGAACTACTTTGATAATAACGTTGGCATCACGGTTTGCCTCGCTGCCGACTGCGGGAGCAAGGCCGCTTCCGTCATCAGCTGTTAAATCAGCATCGTATTCCATCTTGGATAGAGACGAATCGGCTATCGCCCGCTCGTTAAATAGCACGCAACCGTCTTCAAAGTCAATTATGCCGTTGCATGATTTGTGATCAAGGTCGTGCCCAAAGCGGTAGTCCACGACCGCTTTTCTCAGTTCAATCGTCTTACCGCTCGCCCCGCCGGTAACCGTACAACTGGTATTGTTGCCGGAATAGAGCCTAACACTGCCGTTTACTCCGGACAACTGGGGGTTGGCCGCATCCTTTAATTCCAGAGTATTGTCATTTTTTAAAACATAAATATTGGGACAACCGGTTAAACCCGCTCCGTTGCCGCGTAAAACATACAAAGACTTGGCCTCAAGGCCTATTTCTTGCCTTCCGTTAACCCAACCATCTCCCCCTCTGCCATCTCCGTCAATATCGTCAAAACTTGGATTAAACATCAAGTTGGCGCTGAATCTTGATAATGGGTCGATATATTCGCTGCAACCAGATTGGCTGGCCGGGCAAAGGCCCGCCCAACCGACGCCTTTTCTTGGTTGAAGCACATCGGATCCGCCACTGCCGAAAGTTTGCAAACTGTCAGCTTCGCAAGAATAGTCATTTTGGTCGATAATGCACGGCGTAGCGCTCCCGTATTGCGAGCAATCGGACTGGGTTTGGCAGAGTGATTTATGCTCATCACTGCTAGCTGACGAGTTTATTGCTCCGTTTTTATCAATATCACATCTTTTGACCTTAGTTTTGAGCCAACCCCAACTGCCAGCAGCTTGGCCGAATATTTGGCGCCATTCGCAGAGCTGGTCGCCCGGATCCTTGAAGTAGCGCTTGCCATCGCTAATAGCATACTCTTGGCAACCGACATTTTTCTCGGCGCAGAGGATGGATCCATACTGCTCCGGATTGTTGCGCAAATAAACCGGAGAATACAATGCCGACCGATCGTGCTGATAGGGATCGCCCAACAGCTGGCAACCCAGGTCAACCGAATTGCATTGTTTAGCCTTGTCGTAGACGGCATAGACGAAATTATCAGCCGGAACTTCCAGGCAATCGGCGCCATCGGCGGCATCGCAACCGGCCGGGTTTATATCATTATAAACACTCGCCAAAGAGCTTGCGCTATTGTGGGTATCAATCATCAATTCGCAACCCACGCCCGATTCGGAACAGAGATTGGAAAAACTTTTTAGATAGTGGATTTCGTTATTTTGGTCTTTGTAGCTTTTGCAACCCAGCATGGCCAACGATTGCGGATTGCCAAACAAATCATGGTTGCAACTGGCCGGGGTATTCCAACTGTTCTTGATTAAATAGTGGCGATCTGTTATTTCCAGCAAATAAACATTGTCAATATAATAATCGTTAGTGCCGGCAATAGCGGTGGTTGCCGCTTCTCCTCCCAATTCGGACAGGCTCAATTCATAGCTCTGCCAGCGATCGGAAAGCGCGATTGAGCCGAAAGGCGACTCGCCGAATGGGCCTGAGAGTTTGGCGGAAATATTATTTGCTCCGCTTGAAGCTGATTTAGCGATAAAACGCAGAATATAGGAACCGCCTTTGGCTAAATTATAACTGTTTTTCTTCAGCGCCGTTAAATCCCCTCCGCTAACTTTCAACGAATGGCCGCCGGCGATAATAGACTCGGGGCTGGATCTAACCGCGGTAAGGGGATTGCTTGACGTCCAAACTCCCGAAATATCCCCTTCAAAATTATCAGACCAAACGATCATTAGGTTATTGCCGGTATTGCCGGTATATTCGCGGCAACCGTTCTGCGCTTCGGAACACTTAGCGCTCTCGCTTGGCACCACTTGATAGATGCAAGCCTGATGCGAATCATCCCATTTGCCGCCGTTTTTACAAAGTACGCACTCGCCATTCACCCAAGCTCGATCCCCTCGGCTCTTGTCGCAACCAATGCCCTGGGCAATTGTCTCGTCGCTATAACGGGCCGACAAGCGGTAAGAATGGCAATCTTCTGTGCAAGATATGGTCTTGGAATACAAATGGTAAGAAATCTGCCCTTGACGGTTATAAAATTGGCGGCAATCGGCATAATCCGGATTGCCCAGATTTTGTTGATAAATCGCCGCCGAACAATCAAGCGTATCGTTCTCGGTAATAGTCGGCTCTATCACTCCGCCGATGTCAGCCGCTTGCAACGACACGACTTTCAATTGGAAGCCTGATTCTTCCGATCCTTCCCAAGTATAAAATTCACCGCAACTACTAGCTGGGTCGCTAGCCTTGATGCATTGGCGCAAATTGCTGAAATATTCAATCATCTCCGCTCCCTGTCCGATTTTATCAAGATTGGTAAACTGCTCGCAACCAACCGCTTCCGCCGAACAGCTTTTGGCGGTTTTGGGGATAAAATATAACAAACGGCTGGCATCAAAACGGGTTGATTGTTGGATAAAAGTGTCATAACCCAAGCATTCGCCCGGACAATAGTCAATCGCCGTGGTTCTGGCAGGAATAGCCGAGCCTCCGTCAACCAAAGCATAAAGATTGCAATCAACCTCTTCAGCTTGGCACAAGCGGGCGTATTTATCGCAGTCCTTTGGCGCGTTTGCCCTCTTGGCAATCATGCCGTTTCGATCTTGATAGCAAACTCCAGTAATGCCGTCGGTTGAAGTTGCCAGATAGCTAGGCAATATTTTTTCATAAATCAATCCGGACTGGCCATAAGCGGTGTAGTCGGTAGCCGAGCCTAGTTCCAGTTTGATATCGTCGATTACGCAACCGCCAGCCGTATTGAAAACCAAATTAACTTTATTAAGAATCGCATCCAGCGGATAAATTGCGCTAACTTGATAGCGCTGCCAGTCGTCGCTCGCCAAAAATTTTACCATAACATCATTCATCGCCCCGGCGGTTTCGCCCAGGCCAAACTCATCATTGGCTGAACAGCCTCGGGCATAAAGGGAAAGGGCGTATTTCTCGCCAGCGATATTGTAAACTCCGTCGTTTGGCCCGACTTTAATTTCGTTGTTTTGAAGGCCTGAGTTTAATTCCAGGGCATTAGAGCCGCTATGCGCATAAACCGTGGTAGCTTGTCCGATGCCTTGCCACCCGCCTTGGCTAAGATCATCTTCAAAGCTTGAATTGATCAAATAGTTGGCGCCCAGCCCCGCTTTTACCCTGATCAAAGCGTGGCAGCCTTCGGCATCGGACGAGCATTCCTTGGCATCGCGATCCAAATATGCCTTGGTTCCACTTGTAACCGTACAGGTAAATTTTTTATTGCTATAATCGTAGTCAGAGCAATAAGCCTGACAGCCGGCTTTGTCAGCGGAACAATTTGAAAAATCCAAAGTATTTTCCAGATAAGAAACTGAACCGCTCTCTTTTGTTTGGAAGGTGCGGCAGGTATTATATTTTGGCTGGCAAGATTTGGCATTGAAATTCCAAATGCGGCGCTCTTCGCTGCAATAGCCGTAAACCTCGCAAGCTCCGTCAAGCGACTCTTTGATGCAAGACTGCTCGTCGCCACAGTAAGCGTCTTGGCGGGAGACGGTAAGCTGGCTGTCAGCGCCTGAGCCGACTATCTGCTCGGAAATAATCTCCGGTCCAGGGCCCTGTTTTTTGCAAAAATTCTGCGGCGCTTTGAGCACCCAACTAGGATCAACCAGGCCGGCGCACCAGCTATCATAATAGCCTTTATAACTGTCATTATCAGAAAAACAAGCCACCAGATCGCCGAGATTCTTGGTTTGCCTGACTTCGTCTTTTAGCTTTTGCGCCGCCACTTCCCAGCCAACCGGAATAATCCTGAATTTACGCAGGATAATCATGGAACGATAGGGATAGCCCTCGTTGTATTTTGGCTCCAGGCCATCAGCGGTAAAACCAAAAGTGCCGTTAAGGTTTAGATAGCCTTTTTCCATCGCTTGGCCCACGGTCGTCATCTCGGCGATCGCTTGGTTGAACTTGTCGGTGATCACGCAATTAGTCGGTCCGGCTTTTTCCGGGCTGGGACACGCGGTTAACTCGGCTAAAATACTATAATCACTGCGAGAGGAAAAGCTCGGCTCCAAGAAGCTGGCGAATCTCTCTTTAGCTGATTCCGTTCCTGATCTGCTGGAACCGTCGCCGAAATAATTGGTAAGTCCGCTCCAATCAAATGAGTTGTTGGGAAATTTTTTAACCAATCCATCTTTTATCCATTTTTCTATTAATTTACCCGCCAAAGTATTTATAAACACGTCAATCGCGCCAACTAATATTGTTTGGGGCGGGATTTTTTCCAAAGCGGTAGCATCATCGATTAGTTTATCGGCGGTTCTTTGAACCGTGGGGGCCGGAGTTTTGATGTTATCGCCTATCAGCGACCTCACCGAAAGCCAGCCCTGATCCGCTATTCGCCGCTGTGCCGCTTGATTAACCTTATCACTGATTTGGCTCTCCATGCCGGTTTGGAGAGTTAAAGCAATTCCCAGATCGTTAGACCAAGGATTGAACATATCTTGAAATTTGTTAAGAAAATTGGGGTCCTGCAGTTCTTTTTCCCAATTATTTTTCATTTCACTGAAAGTGCAAGCCGGTTTCTTTGGTTTTTTGGTGCTCAAAAGTCCGAGATTGATTTTTATCGCCACATTTATATCTGGCTGACAAAGATTAAACTTCACTCCGGAAATGCCTTTTTTGCCCAATTCTTCCAGAAATGTTCCGGCCGCTTCATCAGCCACATTAGCTAAATACGGTCCCCAACCCTGGGTCTCAAACATCGGCTTTTGGCCTTTGTCGCCAGTGGCTATATAAGTAGCGGTATCGATGGCCAGAGTATTTAGAAAATTCTTCAAGGCTTTGCGCCAGGCAATATCGCCTGATTTTTTTAATTCCTCCCAGGCTTCTTTCTTCGCCCAATCCTTAATTTGTTCCATTGTTTTAGTAACTCTTACATTCACTATTTCTTTGATTGATTTGAGATCCTTTACATTTATAGGAGGAACAAAAAGACCAGAAGTATCAGCCACTAATGCTGTGGTTTTATTAAATAAAAAAAACGAAAAAACCACCAACAATCCAACCAAAAACAGCCTGGTTCTTTTGCGCTTGTGCCTGATATTTTGCCTGTTCATATTTTGATATTATTATTGGCTCATCAGCTCATTAAAACTCTTGATCAAATCCTGATCGCTGATCTGGCCAAGAATCGCCTGATCCATGCCGGAATCAAGCAACAATGTCCTTAGCTCGGACGCAGTCAAGTCGCCTGACAAAAAACCGGCCGCATCCTGTTGATCCAGAGATGGGATGGCTGGATTTTGAGTAAGTATTTGATCGCCTTGATTATATTTGCCCAGCAAGCTGTCAACAGTATTTGTCGCAACACCGGACTCGCTTGATTCCATGGTGTCAAAACCGGCGCAATCCTTGCCAGCCGGACAATTGGGGTTATTGCCGCTGGCTATTTCTTCTTTATCGGAAAAGCCATCGCTATCGCTGTCGGCTAAATAGGGAGAAGTCTGGTAAATATTAAGCTCGTCATAATCCGACAATCCGTCATTGTCGGTATCTTTTAGCCTGAGCGCCTGATCGTCTCTATTTCCGGCCGTCTGGACTTGGTCAACGGTTTGGTTATCTTTGCCTTGATAAACAAAGGGCCTGTTAATGGCGTCCTGAAACTGCGCCCACCACCAACCAACGATTAAAAAAGAAAAAAAAGCCAGCGCTACCGCGCCCGCCTTTTGCCCTCTTGATAAGGGACGATTGCCTTCTGTCGTCTGATCGTTTGGTTGGTTGATTTGTTCCTGATTTAGCATGGGGTGAAAAATAAATTGAAAAACTAAAATTTAAAATGTCACAATAAATGGCAAACTTTAGGAAATTATTTTCATCAAACTTTTCTGCTAATTTTAAATTTTCATTCTACTATTATTATAACACATTCTACCCGACTAGCTCAAACAACTTAATCCAATCGGCAACCGACAAATCCTCTGCTCGGATTTTTGGCGATAAATTAGCTAATTTTAAATAATTTTCTGCATTTTCTTGGTTAATTTTATAGCCCGCCACCAGATTGTTTTTTAGCATTTTCCGCTTGGCCGCAAAACCGAACCTTACTAATCTAAAAAAATCCCTTTCTTTATCCACACCTCCTAAAATTTTTGATTTGCAATTTTTAATTTTCAATCTGATAATCGCGCTGTCCACTTTCGGCGCCGGCCAAAAAGCGTTCGCCGGAACAAAACAAACAACACTGGCTTGGGCGTAAAATTGGACTGATACTGCCAACAAGCTCATCTTGCCTGGCTTAGCAACGATTCTTTCCGCTACCTCTTTCTGCAACATCAAGACCATTTCGCTAGGCCTCTCCTTGACTGTTAAAAACTTGCGCAAAAAAATTGAACTTATATTGTAAGGCAAATTAGCGACAATTTTATAATCATTTAGCTCACGACTTTCAAAATTTAGCTTTTTTTTGATTTTTATATTTTGGGATTTAGGATTTGGGATTAGTGATTTAGGATTTAAATCAAGTACATTCTCGTTCAACACTTCAACATTCTCTATCCCCCGCTGTTGTAAATTTGCCTCCAAAAGCCCTGCCAGTTTGTCATCTAACTCCACCGCAATCACCCTTCCCGCCTTGGCGGCTAGCTTTCGGGTAAGAAACCCGAACCCCGGGCCCACTTCCAACACCGTGTCGTCTTTGGACAAATCAGCCGCTTCAATAATTTTGGCGTAAACGGTTTCTTCTATTAAAAAATTCTGCCCCTTGGAGCGGGTGGGAATTATGTTATTGCGGCCACAAATTTCTTTTGTTTGCTGAAGTAGGTCGGTCACAAAATTGATTATCAAAAGCTTGTTTGTGTATTTAATCCTTGAATCCTGCTATAATAAACCTATCAAGCCAGGCGTAAACCTTGTCCTTGGCAGAGTCTTTGACTAAACAACCGTAACAACCGCCGGCAGAAGCCAGCACTCCTTGATCCATTTCAGTTGGAGACATGCCTCCGGCAATTAGCTGCCCGCCCGGGGTCAGGCCGGCTTGACTGATAGCAACCAAAGAAAACAAAGCATTAGAACCCATGCCACCAGCAGGAAAACCGCTAACATCGGCATAACCAGCGCAAACACCGGGAGCTTTGATTGGGCACAGAGTTCCGCCCACACAGACTCCCTTGGGCGTAACAACACAATTGACAATCACCACTTTGGTCAACCCGATCTGATAGGGCATGCTGCCAGCCGCTTCAGCCGCCGCTTGCCAACGCCAAGAGCCAAGCTCATCGGAAAAAAACAAGCCTCCCGATATTATTATCAGCAAAAAAGCGAGGTAGGAGATAATTTTTTGTCTCTTGATCATATTGGTTGTATTATAACAAATCAACCGCAAAAACGCCAATCGAGCGAATAAATCAAAAAAATGAAAACGAAAATCCTGACAATCATAACCATGCTATGCCTTGCCGCCTCCGGAGCAATAGCTGAAACATCTCTGGGGCAAAAACTGTCCGGTAAAATCTTGTTGCAAATCGAGGCTCAAGGACAGGCCTGGTATGTCAACCCGGCAGACCATTTGCGTTATTATCTGGGACGGCCAACTGACGCCTGGGCGGTGATGAAAAAATTGTCTCTTGGCATCAATAACGCTGACTTGGAAAAAATCGCCGTTGGACTGATCGACTATCAAGGATCGGATGTTGACAGCGACGGATTGCCAGATGCCATGGAAAAAGCCCTGGGTACCAACATCAACCAAGCCGACACCGACAATGACGGCTTCACCGATCACCTGGAATTGAAAAACGGCTATCGGCCGAACGGTCCGGGTAAACTGCCGATCGATCGATTAATCGCCCTCAATCATTCCGGTCGGATTCTTTTGCAAGTTCAGGGGGATGGGGCTTGCTGGTATTTGAATCCTGTTGATCAAAAAAGGTATTACCTGGGACGACCTGCTGATGCTTGGCTATTAATGAAAAAATTATCCCTTGGCATTAGCGATAACAATCTTCTGCGAATCAATCAAGGCGGTTCGCCTCCGGGCAGTCAAAACTGCCCAGAATGTCAGGCCGCCGAAACTGAAGAAAATATCTTGTCTCTGGCCGCGGCAAGCATTCGCGACAACGACAAAGAAAAAACCAAAACTTACTTTGTTGATTCAATGTCCAAGTCTATTGACTACACCCTTGAAAAACTGTCGCCCAGCAGTCGCTTGTTGCTGGCTAATTTGCTCTCGGGTTCGAGTTTTTCTTCAGTCAATCAACAAGAAAAAAAATACACTAACAAGGCCTATTTTTCCCCCAGGAATGCCGAGGTTCCTCTTACTTTTTATGTTCGTAAACAGCCTGACGGCTCTTGGAAAATCGCCAACCTGTAAATTCAATAAACAAAAACGCCCGCATAATTTACAGGCGTTTTTGTTTCGATTAAAAACTAAAGCAAATTGATAAACAGCGAAGCCATGGCGGCCAGAGCAAAGGTCCAATTCATGCCAAAGTTAAAAGCGATGAGCAAAGCCAGAACCAACATCATTACCCTGCCCAACTGGATGGCAATCTCTTTTAATACAGTATATTCATCAACATAGTGTCCATGGTTAGCCATAATCTCATAGTTCATGGTGTCAAAAGGAGTGTCTTTCAGGATCTGGGTAAAACTATGGTAGATACCGACAATGAAAATCTGAAAAGCCGACAAGACAAAGGCCTTGGCCAGCCAACCAACGGCATGGAGAAACGATCCCCAGTGGAGCATTTTTCTCTTGGAAAACAAATCGCAATAATTGCCGGCAAACAACTGCAAAAAAATTGAAACAAAGACGATCAATGATGACAAGGCTCCAACTTCAAAAAAATTGCCTTTCAATATTTGCCAAATAAAAATCGGCCAAATAATCAAACTGACCACGTTTTCCGCGCCATTGGCGACATTTGCCAACACCAAGCGCCGATTATCCTTTTTAAAAAAATTTTTAAAGGTCTCCACTGCCCCCCAACTGTACTTCTCGTGGGTTGAGGGAAGAAAAAAATAGGGCAAACCAGACAACAAAACAAATAATACAGTTATGACAAATACGATATCAAAGCCGTAATTAGCGATAATAAAGCCGGAGATTACCGGCATGACCACCTTAAACAATGATTTCACCGTCCATAGCAAACTAATTTCTTTGCCGCGATTGGTTTGGTCGGTAAAAACCGCCATATTAGTGTTGAATGGCAACCAAAAAAGCAAACGAGCAATGGTCAGCGAAAATAAAGACAAAACCAGCAGTAAAATCGGGCTTTGATCATAAAAGAAAAAACAAGTGAAAAAAGCGGCGTCAAAAACCGTGCTATAGCGCAACGCCCGGCGCAAGCCTATTTTATTGATTATTTGCGCCGCCCAAGGCAATAACAAACCATAAGCCAAATAGCCGATGATATAGTATAGATAAACGTAAATCAAGCCATGGCCGAACTTGACAAAGAGAAAAATCGGCAAAAATAAATCAATTAGCCCCACGGCAACAAACTGAAACACTCTGGATAACAACAACGAAGAGAACCCTGGCGGCAATTTGCCTTCAATGTATCTAAATCTTATCATAAAAAACTGTTAAAATAATTTAAAAAAAAACCAGGCTTTGCTTTTTTATTCTCAATTACCTTACTACAAAATTTATCAGTTTTCCTTTGACAAAGATGCATTTAGCCACTTCCTTGCCCTCCAGCCGTTTATTGATTTTTTCACTGGCTAGAGCAACAGCCTTGGCATCTTCTTCATTGATTTCGGCATCAACCTCAATGGTCTCGCGTGCTTTGCCGTTTATTTGCACTACCAAATTGATTTTCTCGTCCTTGATCAATTCCGGGCTGTACTGCGGCCAAGTTTGTTTGAAGATACTTTCTTGATAGCCAAGCTCGCTCCAGAGCTCTTCCGCCAAATGCGGCGCAAAAGGCGCTAGTATCTTCAAAAAAATCTCAAACGCGCCAGTTGGCAGCTTATTGAATTTGCCGGCAAAATTTACAAAAATCATCATCTGGCTAATCGCGGTGTTAAAATGAAAATTTTCTATATCTTCAGTCGCTTTTTTAATAGTCTTATGTAGAATTTGAGGCAACCCGGTTTCTTCAATCTGGCAATCTCCTCCTTGGCAATGATATAACTGTTTGGAGCTTAATTTGCAAATATTTTCCAAAAATCTATAAATGCCAACAATCCCCTTGGTGTTCCAAGGTTTAGAATCCTCAAGCGGCCCCATAAACATCTCGTACATCCTGACGCTATCAGCCCCCCACCTCGCCACTTCGTCGTCGGGATTTACCGTATTGCCTTTAGACTTGCTCATTTTGGTTCCGTCTTCGGCCAAAATCGCGCCCTGATGGCGCATCTTCAAAAAAGGCTCGTTAAAATCCAAGAAACCCATTTTCTGCAAAGCTTTGGTAAAAAAACGAGCATACAACAAATGCAACACCGAATGTTCGGCCCCGCCCACGTAAATATCCACCGGCAGCCATTTTTCCAATTTTTCCCGGCTAGCAAATTCATTTTCGTTTTTCGGATCGCTATACCGCAAATAATACCAGGAGGAACAAACAAAAGTATCCATGGTATCGCTCTCTCTTCTGGCGGGCGCGCCGCACTTAGGGCAATCGACAGCTTGAAAAGTTTTTGAATATTTCAGCGGCGATTCTCCGGTCGGCTTGAAATCTGCATCGGTTGGCAGAATAACCGGCAAATCTTTTTCAGGAACCGGAACTTCTCCGCATTGTTCGCAGTAAATAATCGGGATAGGCGCTCCCCAATAACGCTGCCTGCTAACCAGCCAATCGCGCAGCCGGTAATTGATTTTCTTCTCGCCTTTTTTATTTTCTGCTAGCCAATTAGCAAACTCTTCCCTCGCTTGCTCGGACGTTAAGCCGTCAAATTCGCCCGAATTGATCAATACCCCGTCATCGGTAAAGGCGGCTTTATCGATAGAAGATTTTCCATCCTGGCTTTTTATCACCTCCAAAATTTTTAAATCATTCTTTTTTGCAAATTCATAATCACGATCATCGTGCGCCGGCACCCCCATAACCGCGCCGGCGCCATAATGGAACAAGACGTAATCAGCCACGAACAATGGTATTGCTTCTCCGTTAAAAGGGTTGATAATCTCAACACCCTGCAACAGAATACCAGTCTTGTCCTTGTCTTCCATTCTGTCCAAATCGGTTTTCTGCTTTGTCTGGTTTAAGCACTCTTCGACCTCAGTATAGTTTTTTATTTTGCTTTTTAAATTTTCGATTATCGGATGCTCTGGCGCCGCCACGGCATAAGTCATGCCAAAAACAGTATCAACTCTGGTGGTGAATACTTCCAGCTCCAGGTCGGTATCTTTGATTTTCATCTTAAACTGCGCCCCGGTTGATTTGCCGATCCAATTCTTTTGGATCTGCTTGGTTGACTCCGGCCAATCAACTTCGTCAAGGCCTCCGATCAAGCCTTTGATGTTCTTGCCTTTTATAACCCGATCTTCAATAAAATCGGTAATCTTAAAAAACCATTGTTCCAAATCTTTTTGCGCTACTGTGTTGCCGCAACGGTCGCATTTGCCTCCCTCGGCCTGTTCGTTAGCCAAAACCGTCTGGCAACTGTCGCACCAATTGGCATTGGCTTTCTTTTTGTAGGCCAATCCGTTTTTGTATAATTGCAAAAACATCCACTGCGTCCATTTATAATATTCCGGATCAGACGAATCCACTTCCCTCTCCCAGTCATAGGAAAAACCGAGAGAATTGATTTGGCGCTTGAATGCTTCAATCGCCTGTTTGGTGGTAATGCTGGGATGAACGCCGGTTTTGATGGCGTAATTTTCCGCCGGCAAGCCAAAAGCGTCCCAGCCTTGCGGATGCATCACGTTATAGCCCCTCATCCGCAAATAACGGGAATAAATATCGGTCGCCGTGTATGATTCAACATGCCCAACATGGAGTCCCGATCCCGAAGGATAAGGAAACATATCCAGGACGAAAAATTTTTTCTTCCCTTCTTCCTCGCTGGTTTTATATAAACCAGCTTCCCGCCAGCGCTTCTGCCATTTCTGTTCTATTAATTTGTGATCATATTTTTCCATATCAAAAAAGAATTTAAAAAATTCCATAATAACAACTAAATTTTAACTGAAAATCAAGAAAAAATCAAATTTCAATTGTTTAAAATTTTTATTACCATTTCCGCCACTTGGCGAGGCAAGCAATTCGACTTGACGTCATAATCTATCATTTTCAAATCTTTAGCCCTCTCTCTATCCTTAGCGCTATCCAGGTTGGTCAAAGCAAGAAATTTAATCCCTTCTGTTTTTTCTTCTTTTTACCCCATACGATTAAATTAATACCCAACAATCTTTTATGATACGTCGCGCTA
>CAYUHZ010000015.1:0-18535 GCA_964444625.1 uncultured Gammaproteobacteria bacterium
AGCCGATATTATTGACAGTTATGGGATTTTTATCACGCCAGAACACCGTTTTTCCGATCTTTATCAAGGCGAGCAAGACAAGAAAGAAATTATTACGTCGGAAGAAGTATTTGGCTTTACTGGAGCCGCGGCTTTGTTAAGATTGGAAGCGCTTCACGATGTCGCCTATGACAACGGGAATTATCATGAATATTTTGACGAGATGATGTTTATGTACAAAGAAGATTGCGATCTTTCTTATCGTTTGCGTTTGGCGGGTTGGAAAATTATTTTTTGTCCCAGCGCCGTCGCCTACCACCATCGTACGGTAGCTCCGGTCGGCGAAAGCAGCTGGCAGATTGCCCTGAATCGCGCTAAAAAAAATAAGCAAGTAAAAAAATGGGCTTATTTGAACCATTGGGTGCTATTGTTAAAATATATGAACTTGCCTTTTTCTTGGCGAGTTAAAATGTTAACAGGGTGGTATCAATTTAAGGGCTTGGTTTTTATTTTTTTATTTGAGCAATATCTGATCGGTCAATTAATGCAATTAGTTAGAATGAAAAAAGAGATAAGGCAAAGAAGAGAGGCGTTAAAAATAAAAATAAACATATCGGAGATAGAAAAATTCATGAATAAGCAAATATGAAGAAACAGATATTCAAATATATTGCTTGCCCCGTTTGTTCGGTTGCTGATTTCGAATCGGAGTCCGTTGAAGTTAAAGACAGGATTGACGAGGGGGAGATCGTCTGTCGTCGCTGCAGAAAAACATATCTGGTTTCAGGCGGGATTATTTATCTTTTCGACCGGTTGAGCAAAGCCGCGGAGGAGGAAAAGAAATCCCACGCCAGGGAGCAGATCAGAAATGGTTCCACGTCATATTTTCCGGACGAAAAATGGCTACTCGATTTTCCCATGGTTAAACATATGGGATTTGACAGTCGGACAGAAAGAATGCGCAGATTGATCAGTGAAAACACTTTGCTGGGATTGGAGAAATTCGTCTCCGGCAGAAACAAATCAATTTTGGAGATTGGCGCTGGTAACTGCTGGGTTACATCACGACTGGCGGAAAAGAATTTTTGCATTGCGCTGGATATCTTGGATTCGTTTCCGAACGGGCTTGCGGCGGGTGAGGTATTTATCAGGCACAGGAATATTCATTTCGAACGGGTGATCGCTGATATGACAGCGCTGCCCTTCCGTCCCGGAGTTTTCGATTTCGTTATTATCAGTTCGGCTTTGCATCATAGTTCGGATTTAGGAAAAACATTGCAATTAATAAAGAAGATTTTGAAAGCGGACGGCAGACTGGTATTATTGAACGAGCCGAGTATGGGGCTGTTTGGTAGCAGCGAGAGGAGGCAGGTCGCGCTCGACATGTCTAATGGATTTCATGAGGCGAGGTATGCGATCTGGGAGTGGAAAAAGATATTTACCGAAAATGGATTCGATTTTCAGTTATTTTTTCCCAGTAATCTGTGTAATGTCTTATCAAGCAGAGGAGGATTCAATTTTTTTTCACTCTTATTACGTTATGAGTTTGTGAAAAAGATCACGCCATTTATGGTAAAACCGGTTTTATCCCTGTTTGACGGACACTTCAATGCAGTTCTCGCCAAACCAGTCGAATTGGCAAGGCATCAGGATTATCCAAAGAAATAGAGTATTATGGACCAAAAAAATTTTTATAATAATTCAGAAGAATATTTCGAGGTATTGAAAAACGAACCAGAATCTTATTACCGAGAGTTCATCGATTTTGTCGAGTATTATTTGAAAGATAAACAAGCAAGGATTATCGATCTGGGTTGCGGGACCGGGCAATCTTCATTCTATCTGGCGCGAGCTGGATACAAGGTAACCGGTTTCGACTTTAGCCGTAAATTTATCGAATACGCCAAGAAAAATTTTTTGGAAGTAAATTTCGTTTGCGGGGATGTTGCTTCTATGGAATTTGCTGACGGTTCTTTCGATGCCCTGGTCACCTACAATACTGTTGAACACCTGGTCGAGCTTGAAGCAGGACTGAAAGAGATGATTAGAATCGTGAAGCCTGGAGGCAGTCTGATAATACAATGCCCGAATTTACTGAGCCCCAAGCTACCCCTGGGAGCATTAAAGCATGGCGGACAGACTTTTGAAGGCAGAAAAAACATTTTTCAGCTATCAGCCATGGCGACCGGTAATATTTGTCGGCTTGCCATTAAATCGATCTTCAGACAGGGCGAGGTGCAGCGAAGGATGCCAGATTTTAATTATGATTTTCCCGACAACGACGCTGTTATCTATATTAATCCGATCGATTTGAGGACGATGTTGGAAAGGAACGGTTGTCGGATAGAAGTCTATCAAAAAACCGATCACAAAGAAAAAGCAGTGAATTTTTGGTCGAAATTGGCTGCTTGGTTTTTTCCCGGAGGGATGTCTATTATTAGAATAGTAGCCAGAAAAAAAACGTTAAAAGTCGCTTTCGTAAATACCACTCAGACCGGAGATCTTATTTATCCGCTCGGCGCTCTGTCCATCGGCAGTTGTCTGTTGGCAAATGGGCTAATTACTAGGGAAGACTATCGGATATTAGATGTCAACATCAGTGACGTGAAATCAGAACTGTTCCTGTTTGAACCGGATTTGATACTATTTTCCACCATGACGGTTTCATATATGGATTGTATAAAAATGGCAAAAGAAATCAAGAAAAAATTGCCAACCGCAATTCTGGTAATAGGCGGAATACACATATCTGCCGCCCCATGGTCGTTTGATAGGGCTTTTGATCTTGGAGTAATAGGAGAAGGGGAATTGACTGTAGTAGAATTGTTGTCATACTACAAGGTGAAAGGAAATTTCGATGAAATAGGACTTGCCGGGATCAGCGGTTTGATTTTCTGGCAGGACGGAGAGCCGGTGTTTACTCTTCCGAGGTCTTTGATAGAAAATTTGGATAGTCTGCCGGATATCGATTGGACATTATTGCCCGATGATTATCTACTTGATAAGCCGGTTATTGTAAACGATAAATTTTATCATGAAAAAACCGGACATATTCTAACATCTCGTGGCTGTCCTTTTCGTTGTATTTTCTGTTCGACTTCTAGTTATTGGCAAAAATTTCGTCTTTTTTCCTGCCGGAAAGCAGCTATTGATATTTTTTGGCTTTATAAAAACTGGGGTATATCTATTTTTTGCATCTGGGACGACATGTTTGCTGTTTCCAAACAAAGAGTGAGCGAGTTTATCGAGATTTTTCGCGAGCTCGGCGTATTGGGAAAATTAAAATTTAACATCCAGGCCAGGGCTAATATTATCGATGATGAAATGTGTCGCCTTTTTAAGGAATTAGGAGTCTATATAGTAGGCTTCGGATTCGAAAGCGGAAGTCGCGATATGGTTGCCTACCTAAAAGGTTGCGGTGCCGATCTAGAGAAGAACAGGTTGGCCGTTGAACTCCTTGAAAAGCATGGCATCGGAATTGCCGGCAGCTTCATGCTCGGAAATCCGGGCGAATCCAGACAAGACCTAGACGATACAATCGGTTTTATGGAGCACTTGGCTACCCTGAAGAACGTTTATCGTATTTGGTTCGGTTTGACCGTCCCTTATCCCGGCACCGGTCTATGGCGGTTGGCAGTCGAACAGGGCTTAATCGCCGACGATTGTGATTGGTCGAAACTTGACATTCTGCACACAAGATACTCCGACCGAGTACCGGAACCTTTTTTTAAGATTAAAGCGACCAGCAATGAATTCGCCACTGCCTGGAAGCGAGCTGACGCTATAGTCGGAAAAATAATACGGAACAATCAATTGCGGTTGCCAAAAGCATATGCCGATTTTGAAAAATATGAGAACGAGAATATTCTTAGGAGATTTAAGAATTTTTCTTTTAAACAGAAAGTGATGAAAGTGATTTATAAACCAGAAAAAGCCTGGGATGTTCTTTTGGAAATAGTTTTTAATAAAAAAATGAAAAAAGACAAAAAACCATGAAAATTTCAGCTTGTTTAGTTTTATATAATGAAGAAAAAACGATCAGTCGTTGTCTAGAAAGCATCAGTGGCGCCGTTGATGAGATCATAGTTGTTCATGATGGGCCATGCAACGACCGCACCTTGTCGATTGTTCGGGGTTTCACAGATAAAATTTTCATCCGAGAGCATATGGGCGTGGCTGAACCGCACCGTCCTTTCACCTTTGAACAAGCTACGGGCGACTGGATTTTACAGATTGATGGTGATGAATTCCTTTCTGACGAGTTGAGGAGGGAACTAAGAATCTTATCCGCATGTGAAGACGTAGATGCTTACGAATTTCTATGGAAGCTCTGGGACGGCAAGAAATATCTGACAGAAAGCTGGCCTCACAAAAGGTGTCTGTTCAGAAAAAAGAAATTATCATACTTGGGAATTCCGAATTTCGTAGCGGAAATAGACGGTTTTATCGAAAAAAGCGAATTAACTTTGGAGCATCGACCTGAATATAATAATTATAACCGGGATTCGCTGACAAACAAGTGGTTCCGCTGGGCGCGATTGCAGGCTTGGATATACCTTCAAAACTTTTCCGTTATTGCAAAATTCAATTATCAAGCTGACGGCTGGCCCGCCAAGGTGAAACTTAGAGTAAGATGCCCTTTGTTGCTGATTCCCGCCGAATTTATAATTACTTTCCTGAAAAGCCTAGTGGCAGGCGCTTTGCGGGAAGGCGGTGTTGGTTATAAAGTGGCTTTTATGCTGGGAATTTATCGGGCGATGGTTAATTATTATATTTTTAAACAAAAATAATATGTACTCGAATTGTTTGTGTGGTTATAATCGGCATAAAACAAAAAAATATTCTTCAATGGGGGTTGATTTTTCAGTCATAACTTGCGTCGGTTGCGGTCTGTCTAGGACGTGGCCAGTTCCCCAGACTGGAAGAGATTCCAGTTTATTTTATAAAGAGCAAGAAGATTATAATGATCGGTTTGAGCGGATAGGTTTATGGCGTAAATTTTCTGCCAGAACGATGTCGTTCATAAAAAAACAAAAGGATGCCGGCGATTTGCTGGATGTAGGATGTAATATAGGCGCATTCGTCGCTTTGGCTCAGGAAAACGGTTATAACGCATATGGCATCGATGTGTCGGAAAAAGCTTTGGATTTAGGCAGGAAAAAATTAGGCTTGTCTGATTTTTTGTTATCGGGGACTATAGGAGAAATTGAAAAGACAGGAAAAAAATTTGATGCAGTATGCTACAGCCACGTAATGGAACATCTGGAAAAAATCGAAGAAGAACTCGAGTCGATAAAAAAAATATTGAAACAGGATGGCATTTTGTATATCGAGGTGCCGAACTATGAAAGTTGCTGGAGAAAAATATTTAAAAATTATTGGTATGTTTTTTCGCCCAACCAACATGTTTGGCAATTCAGCAGAGAGTCGTTGAAAAATATTTTAGAAAAAAATGATCTTGAGATTGTTATTGCTACGGCCAGGCATAGTATGTATCATGAGCTATCTCTAGATATAAGAGGCTTGCTCAAGGCTATGTTGTATTTAATGTCTTACATTTTTAATTGCGGTGATAATCTGATTATCATCGCTAAGCATAAATAATATGGACATATCCATCATCATCGTTTCTTGGAACGTAAAAAATAAGCTCAAAGACAACTTGGCTGCGCTTTTTCGCAGCGAGGGTGGTTTTTCCTATGAAATCTTGGTGGTCGATAACGATTCCAAAGATGGAACAGCCAAGATGATAGCCCATGACTTCCCACAAGTGAAATTGATCGCGAATCGGGAAAACTTAGGTTTTGCCAAAGCAAACAATCAGGGAATAAGAGAGGCGACCGGCAGCTATGTTTTGTTGCTCAATCCCGACATGCTGGTTTTTCCCGAAACATTGAGAAATATTTTGAAATGGGCAGACAATCACCCGCTGGCGGCTGTCGCTGGCTGTCGCTTGATAGATGAACGAGGAAGTTTGATAAAACATGTCAGACGTTTTCCGACAATTTGGGATCAATTGGCGATAGTGTTTAAAATTCCCCATCTTTTCCCCAGAATATTAAACAAATATATCAAAGAAGATTTTGACTATGAAAAATCACAAGCAGTAGATTCTATTAGGGGAGGATTTTTTTTGATGAGGCGAAATACGCTGGAAAAAATTGGAAGTTTGGATGAAAGATTTTTCGTTTGGTTTGAGGAAGTTGATTATTGCCGGCGTGTCTATCAGGGGGGGTTGCAGGTATGGTATACACCCTATGCCGAATGTATCGATTATGTCGGACAGAGCTTCAAGCAAGTCGACCGATCAACGGCGCAATATTATTTTCGCGACAGCATGTTGAAGTATTTCCATAAATGGCATCCGTTTTGGCAGTATTATTGTTTAAAAACGGCTTGGATTTTCGGCATATTGCTTACCAAAATAGCCAAATTACTTTCAATCGATTCTAATGTCAAGACTTAATTAAGAAATTTTGCGATTATCGAAATTTTTTGTTTCGCCAACAGCCATAAAAACCAAATGCTCTTTTTTTAATTTTTTTCTTGACCATTCATTTTTTAATCTTTTCGGAGGCTCGTCTAACGGCTCATCCGACATACGGAAGCTACCCCAGTGCATGGGAAGAAAATATTTCGCTCTAAGATCAAGATAAGATTGAATTGCCTGTTCGGGCGTCAAATGGTTATTGTGTCTCAATTTTTCCGGGCAGTATCCGCCGATAGGCAGAAAAGCAAAATCGATGCCGGGAAATTTATCTCCAATAGTTTTGAATCCGGAAAAATAAGCGCTGTCCCCGGCATGGTAGATCGTTGTTCCACGCGCTTCAATAATAAAACCCCCCCATAGACGCTTGTTCTGATCCATGAGCCCGCGCCGACTGCAATGTTGGCTGGGTACGAATGTTATTTTTATTCCATCAAGCATAAAACTTTCCCACCATTTCAATTCAACGATTTGTATTTTTTTTGATCTGATTATCGTTCCCATGCCAACTCCGGCTATCACTCTGGCATTTATTTTTTTGACAATTTTTTTATTCAAGTGATCGTAGTGATCGTGCGAAATCAAAACCAGATCTATTTTTGGCAGAGATTCTACCTTGGCTAAAAACTTCGCTTTGGCTTTTACCACCCCTCCCAGTTTTTTGATAATTATCGGATCGATTAAGAAGTTTAAATTTTTTAGTTGCAATAACCAGCCTGAATGCCCAAGCCAAGTGAGACGGAGGTCGTGTTTGGATTGTACGGGTTTCTTTAGCTCATTGATTTTTGGCGCTACCTGGGGCGCTGGTTCTCCTTGTTTTGCCTTTTTGCGATGTAGCACCCGTTTGACAATTTTAATCAGTTTTGTGGGACGACTATTGTCTATGTTTTTAAAGCGTGATGTCATTTAGTCAATTATTCAAATTTGATAAATAAATTTTAAAACACTCATCAAAGAGCGCTTTAATTTATTATAATTTAGTTAAATAAAAAATACAATGTTTGCTTTGACTTTTGTAGGTAAATTAGCTAAAATTTTTTTATAATGTATTTATTTCAAGAATCGACAGTTAAGTTTTATGCCCAAGTCAGTCGCTATTATTTTAGTAAACTATCATGATTACGGTCAGAGGTTTCTGATTGAGTTTTTGGATGGTTTACGCCAACAGGATTATTCCGGTCTCAACAAGATTTTTATTGTTGATAATGAAAGCACCGACGAGACTTTTATTTTCTTGAAAAATATCGCCCCAGAGGCTGAAATAATTCGTAACAAAAATAACGATGGTTTCGCTAAGGGAAATAATGACGGCATCAGAGTTGCCCTAGCACAGGGCTTCGATCTTATAGCTCTTTTTAATCTTGATACTGTATTGGAACCAGATTGTTTGCGCTTGATGATTAAATCTTTAGAAAGCGATGAAAAGATTGGCGCAGTACAGCCTAGATTGATGCTCTACCAAGAGAAGAGCAAAATTAATAGTTTAGGCAATGTTACACATTTTTTAGGTTTCGGTTACTGTGCAAATTATGGCGAAGACTTGGCTGAAGTCAACAGTTCGTATTATGAAAATAAGAGAATTTGCTATCCGAGCGGAGCAGCGGTTGTCTTCAGAAGAAACGTGTTGGAAAAGATTGGTTTGTTTGATCGGGAGTTTTGGATGTACAACGAAGACCAGGATCTTGGTTGGCGGATCTGGTTGTCTGGCTATGAATGCCGCCTGAGTTTCGACGCCGTTTGTTATCACAAGTATGAGTTTTCCCGAAGCATCAGCAAATATTATTGGATGGATCGCAATCGAATTTTGTCAATTTTTAAAAATTATGACTTATTGACCTTAATTTTAATTTTCCCCGCTTTTATAATAATGGAGTTGGGTTTAATGCTCACTGCCTGGCAAGGAGGGTGGATAGAAGAAAAATTGAGTGTCTATCGCTATTTTTCCCAAGGAAAAACTTGGCGCTACCTTCTGTCGGCTCGGCGCGCTGCCCAAAGTTTGCGCCAAGTAAAAGATCGAGAAATAATCTGGTTGTTCAGCGGCACTATCTGGTATCAAGAAATCGCAGACTGGAAGCTTAGATTTATAAATCCTTTTTTTGGAGCATACTGGAAAATAGTCAGAAGTTTAATTAGACGGTAGAGTTTTAATCTTTGTATTATTTAAAATTTTATGGACATAAGCATTATCATATTAAATTATAAAAGCAAGGGTCTTGTTTTGAATTGCGTTAAATCCATTAAAGAGGCTGATTGGAATAGTTTAAAATACGAAATAATTGTTGTTGATAATCATTCAGAAGATTCAATTGGTGAAATATTGGCTTGGCAAAATCCCGAAGTTAAGTTTATCGCAAGCCCAGTTAATCTCGGCATGGGAGGCGGAAATAATCTCGGCCTAAAGGCTGCTCAGGGAAAATATGTCGTGATAATGAATCCAGACACTATCGCTTTTACCGACACCTTTAAATCACTCTTTGCATTCATGGAGAATAATCCACAAGTCGGTTTAACTGGTCCGTTGCAGTATAATCCAGATCAGACGGTGCAAGATTCTTGTTTCCGTTGGTTTGGCATTTTTACCCCCCTTTATCGCCGAACTCCTTTGGGCAGATTATCTTTCGCGAAAAAGGATTTAGCCAGATTTCTAATGAAAGATTTTGACAAATTAACTTTTCTGGAAGTGGACTGGCTGATGGGCTCTTGTTTATTCTGCCGCACTTCAGCTTTACAGAAAGTCGGTTATTTTGATGAAAGGTTTTTTATGTATTTTGAAGACACTGATCTTTGCCGTCGTTTTTGGCAGAATGGTTGGCAGGTGGTATTTTATCCCGCAGCTAAAATAATACATAATCATATCCGGCAGAGCGCGCAAGACCCCTGGTATGTTTTTTTCTATAACCGTAGCGCCAGACAGCATATCGTTTCATGGTTCAAATACTTTTGTAAATGGGGAATTAAAGGTTTTTAGTTATGGATAAAAGTCGCATTTAGACATCTAAAAACGTAATTTTGACGTAGCTTTAACCTAGATAAATATGATATAATTTTATTATCAGGTTCCATGATTATATATTAATAAAAAGTTTATAAATATGAACAAAAAAATAAAAAAAGCGGTAATCGCTGTGGCTGGATCAGGCACCAGGTTATTGCCTGCCACCAAGGCTATGCCCAAGGAAATGCTGCCTATGGTTGACAAGCCGATTATTCAATTGGTTGTAGAAGAATTAGTGGCTGCCGGCATTGAAGACATTATCATGGTGACAAAGTGGGACAAGAAACCGCTGGAAGATCACTTTGATCATAATTGGGCGCTGGGCAATGAATTGAAAAAAGCAGGCAAAGAAGAACTTTGGCAAGAAGTGAAAAAAATTTCAGAGTTGGCCAATTTTATTTATATCAGGCAAAAAGGCCCCTACGGTAATGGCACTCCCGTTCTGACCGCTGCCAATCTGGTAAAAAACGAACCTTTTGTTTTCGTTTGGGGGGATGATTTAGTGAAGTCAAAGGTTTCTTTTACCAAGCAAATGGTTGATGATTATCAAAAAAACGGTCATTTAATGATTGGCGTGCAAGAGGTGTCCAGGGAAGCGGTTAACAGATACGGTATTGTAAAATTGAAAAAAAATACCAAGCAAATCGCTGATATTATCGAAAAGCCATCACCGGAAAAAGCGCCTTCTCGTTTGGCTGATTTTGGCCGCATGATCCTTGATCAGGAGATTATAGATATATTGAAAGAGACTGCATTGGGTAAAGACAATGAATTGTATTTGGTCGATGCCATTAGGTCTTATGTTAGGAGCGGTGGCATATTTATGGCCAAAAAGGTAATCGGGGGAGAGTGGCTGACTACCGGCGACCCATTAAATTATCTCAAAGCTTCCTTAAGGTACGCTTTTGACAGAAAAGATATCGGAGATGATTTAAAGAAATATGTTAAAAAAATAATCACCAAGAGATAGGTTTTACAACAAAAAAGACGTTGTTTAATCAACAAACGTCTTTTTTATTTGTCTAAAGAAGGGATAGCTCGTAAACTCCTTTTGTTTCCCCGTACTGTCCGATAAAATAAAGCGTTGTTCCTTTTTCATTCGCATAAAACCCAGATAATGACTCAACCGTTGCTAATTGAGTGGCATTTCTTCGGTCTCGTTCGTCAAGTTCTATCGCGTTGATTGTTTGTTTGGTGGAATAAAAAAAGTGATTTTTGTTAGGATGCCAGATCAAGTGAGTTATAGGCTGGCTGATGCGGGTGATTAAAGTTTTTTTATTTTCAGTTTTGTCATAAAGCCAAATTTCAAAATCATTGGCATACAACAAATAATTCTCCAACCAAGTGGTTAGTTTAACTTTGCCGAAATCTTTGGCGATAATTTCCATCGATTCCGGTTCTATCAAGTATAAAACTTGGTAATTCTTATCCAAGATGTTTATCAATTCGTTATCCGTGTTGATAAAAGCATAGCCGTTTGACGGTGGCAGTTCGATTGATTTTTGGATTTTCCAAGGATCAGATCTATATTTATTTAAAGTGGTTTTATTTTTTTGGTTTTTCAATAGATAAAAATAATTTTTTTTAGCCAGCAATTCAAGCGGCTTAATTTTTTCTGTCAGAGTTGTGGTTGATTGGTTGTCTAAGTTTAGGCATATTAGTTTTTCGTCTGTTAAACCGTATAATTTAAGGCTATCATCGGCATGCCAGCTTAGCATTGTTGAGCTCGCCAAGCCGAAATTATTTAAATCATAAATTTTGTAACCCGAGGTAGTGTTGTATATTTCTGATTTTAGCAATAAGTATTGCCCGTTAGCCGATAGTTTAATTTCAGATTTTTCAGCTTCGCTTGAACTGGCGAATTTCATTATTTCAATTTTTCGATTGTTTAAGTTAAGATTCAACGTTTGATCAGTCGAGAATAGCAACAGCTGATTTTTGGTTTTGGAAAATTTTTCATCAAAAAAGTCATTGTCTATCAACAGATTGGGAGATGATTTTTTGAAAAGCAAGATATGTTCAGCAAAAGTAGCGTTGCCCGGATTGATTGAAAGATTTTTCCGCCAGGGCCAGAATCCGGGCGGTGAAATTTCTACCGAATATTCGCCTGGTAATAGATTTTTTATTTTTGCCGGGGTAACAAGTGGTCGCCTTTTGCCAGAAAAAAAACCTTGCCAGGAATTTTTTTGGATTTTACCATCTATTTTTATTTCTGAGCCGGCTGGATCGGTAGCCAAAATGAAAGCGCCGGTTTTAATGATTTTTTTTTCAGCAAAATTTATCTTATAACCCGCCGTGTACAAAAGGATAAAAGGGGTGATTATCAGGTAAAGAAAAATGAAGCTTAAGTATATCAGACGTCTGGTTTTGAGAGTCATAAATCCGATATTGATTTTATTAGATTATTCCAACCTCTTGATATCAGCTCCCAAATTTTTCAAGCGCCTGTCAATATCCTCATAACCTCTGTCAATTTGGTAGATGTTATCAATTTCGGTAGTTCCGTTAGCTATCAGCCCGGCAATTATCATGGCAATACCAGCCCTAATATCCGGACTAGTTAATTTTTTACCGAATAATTGCTTGGGTCCATTAATAACCACTCGGTGGGGGTCGCACATAATGATATCTGCGCCCATTTGCATCAACATGTCTACGTATAACAGTCGTCTATCATAAATTGTTTCATGAATTAGGCTGGCGCCTTGGGCTTGAGTCATCAAAACAGTGTAAGGAGATTGGAGATCAGTTGGAAAACCGGGGTATTCGTGTGTTTTTATGGAAAAAGAATTAAATGATTGGAATTTTTTAATTTTTAGCCAGTCAATGCCTTTTTCGTAGGGGATGCCTATTTTAGAAAAAATACTTAAAATGACTTCAATATGATCTGGCAAACAATCGGTGATTAGCAGCTCAGATTTAGTTGCAGCAGCCATGATAGCGAAAGTGCCAGTTTCGATGCGGTCGGGGATAATAGTGAAATTTCCAGCCGAAATCTCTTTAACACCTTCAATTGTAATAGTCGGCGTTCCGGCGCCGTTTATTTTGGCGCCCTGCTGGTTTAAATAGTCGGCCAAAGATTTTATTTCCGGCTCGCAAGCGCAGTTTTTTAGAACAGTCTTGCCATCCGCTAAGACGGCGGTGATCATTAACGTTTCGGTTCCGGTTACACTAACGGTGGTAAAAAAATATTCACAGCCTATGAGCTTGGAAGCTTTGAGGCAAAAGTGGTTTTTTTCGGCGGTTATCTCCGCTCCAAATTTTACGAAACCGTCCAAAAATAAATCAATCGGTCTCTTAGCGCCGCTAGCCAATGAACAGCCTCCGGGCAAGGGGAATTTTACTTCACCGATACGAGCCAATATTGGTCCGACAAATATTATCGAAGCTCTAAATTTACCAGCTACTTCAAAGCTTAAATCATCCTTTTTTAAGTTATCTGCCTGTATTTCCAATTTGCCAGCTGACATTTCAGCGGTTGCGCCCAATTCTTTTGCCAAGCTGACAGCTTGCCGAACATCTTCAATGTCAGGAACATTATGAATAGTAATCTTTTCTTTTGAGAGCAAGGCGGCAGGGATAATTTTTAAAGCAGCATTCTTTGCGCCTTTAACTCTGATTGTCCCTTGTAATTCTCGCCTTCCGTTTATTATAAATTTTGGCATAGTGGTTATATTCAATTATTTGTGCTAATTATAAGCAAAAAATTTTAAATAAATAAACTTATTGGATTATTTTAAATTTTAATTATAGCATAGCGCAGACTGAGGATAAATTCAATCGTCCCTTTAATCGTCATTTTTATTTTTTTATTTTATTTTTTTGCCAAATTATTTTGGCATATAAAAAAAATGTGTTAATATGTTGTTATAAGATAAAATATGAACACAAATTATACTGAATATTTTATTAAAGATAGAAGAAAATATTTAATCAAGAGGGCGATTTATATCATTCTCCTTTTTGTTTGTGTTTTAGGGGGGTTTAACGCTGGAATTATTTTTGTACAAATAAACGATCAGATAAAAAATATTGCCGCGGTTGAGGCCGCTTATTTGGGTGAAGTTTTGGGCAAGTATTCTACGTTGCCAAAAGACAAATTAAGTTTAGATATAAATTTTGATTTATATTGGCAGGTATGGGACTTGTTAAACAAGAATTATGTCGAACCGGACAAAGTGAAACAAAAAGAATTGTTTTACGGATCTTTAAAGGGTCTAGTCGCGTCGTTAGGCGACCCATATACCGTTTTTATGGATCCTCGGTTGAGCAAGGAATTTGATGATGATTTGTCCGGTACTTTTGAAGGAATCGGAGCTGAACTGGGAATCAAGCAAGAAATCCTAACCATTATTGCTCCTTTGCCGGACTCTCCAGCTGAAAAGTCCGGTTTGATGCCGGGGGATAAAATAATGGCGATTGACGGCGTTTCAACGGCTGGCATATCCCTTGATGAGGCTGTAAGTAAAATTCGTGGTCCGAAAAATACCGAAGTGACGCTTACGATTATCGGCAATGATCCTGGACAAGCGAAAGACCATAAAATTATCAGATCAAAGATTGCGGTAAAGAGCGTAAAAACAGAAATGAAAAATGATATTTTTGTCATCAAAATATCCAGTTTTAACGATGATACAGAAGAACTTTTTAAAAAAGCAGCAAAAGACGTGTTAGTTAAAAATCCCAAAGGGATTATTCTGGATTTGCGCAGTAATCCCGGGGGTTATCTGGAAACAGCTATTGAAGTCGCTAGTGAATGGATTGAAGAAGGCGTGGTTGTATCAGAAAAATTTAACGAAGAAAGAACCAATAACTATCAAGCCAGAGGCAAGGCGTCGTTAAAAAAATATCCGACAGTTGTTTTAGTAAATCAAGGAAGCGCTTCAGCTTCGGAGATCATAGCCGGCGCTTTGCAAGATTATCAACTCGCAGTTATAGTGGGTAAAAAGACATTTGGCAAGGGCTCAGTGCAGAATTTAGAAGAATTGCCAGATGGTTCGTCGGTTAAGATTACCATTGCTAAGTGGATGACGCCAAAAGGCAATAATATTAACGATCAAGGAATACAGCCCGATATAGAAGTCGAGCTAACTCCGGCTGATTACGAAAACAATCAAGATCCCCAGCTTGAAAAGGCTATTAATTTTTTAGAAGAATCAAGATAACGGTTTTTTTAATATAAAAAAAGCGTATAAATTTGCGCTTTTTTTATTTATGTTTTTTTGTTATAATTTAAGCAGAGAAAGGATTTTTTATGGATAAAAAGATTAAAAAAATTAACCTTCTGGACGGTATTCGTCAACTGGATAAAAACATAGATTCAGACGATGACGGATTGAGCGATTGCCAGGAAATGAAAATATACGGCACCGATCCCAATAATTCCGATACCGATAATGACGGAGTTAGCGATGGCTTGGAGGTAGCGATTGGCAAAAATCCCGCTGGGATAGGAATGCTAAAATATTATTTCGTTCCTTATGAGGGTAATGATTTTAAGCCACATATTCTTCATCCCCATCGGTTAGCTTTTCACGCTTTGACGGCTGTACTAATCAAACTGTTGGTGGTCGCTTGGGCTTTGACTTTTCCCATCGAGGCTTGGTTAACCCCACTGAGCTTAGGAGAGCAAGCTCAAAAAATAATTTCTTTAACAAATGATTTAAGGAAACGTTTTGGGTTGGATGTTTTAGTAGAAGATCGGAATTTGGCTTTAATCGCTAATGCAAAAGCCGAAGATATGCTATATCAGCAATATTTTGATCATGTAAGTCCGACTGGCAAAAAGTTAGCTGATTGGTTGAAGAGTTTTGGTTATAATTATTCAATTGCCGGAGAAAATTTAGCTATTGGTTATGATGAGCCAGAAGCGGTTGTTGGGGCTTGGCAAAAAAGCCGAACCCACTATGCTAACTTGACTGACCCCGATTTTAGCCGGATCGGAGTAGGCATGGTTGCTGGAGATTATAAGCAATCACAAACTGTTTTTATCGCCCAATTATTTGCCAATCCGCCATTGGTGGTAAAAACTGCCAGTGCGAAAACCTCACCAGAAAGCCAGGAGGACATTGCCTTGGCAAGCCAAATCGCAACTAGCTACTCCCATTCCGCCACAATAGCGTTAAATAACGATCAACCGCTCGATCATCCGGCTTTGCTTTGGCCGCCAGACAAATTTCTTACCAAGGAAAAATTGGTCAAGTTCAAAATATACGCGCCTCAAGCGGAAACTGCCTCTTTTTTTCTTGATGGTCAGAAAATAGACCAGCAACCGGTAGTTGGCGATATCGCTTTTTTCGATCTCGCGCCTGATGAAGGATCGCATCGTTTAATGCTCAAAAGCCAGAGAGGGGGACAATCTGCCGATTCCATTGTTTATTCTTTTTTAGTTGACAGAACGCCTCCTGTCGTTGACGTTCAGAAAACTAAATTTGAGATTATTGCTGTTAATAGTGGAGCGTTGGAAATGATTAAAGTTACCGCTTTCTTGAGCGCCGATGCTAACAAGGCAACTGTGCTTCAGGGAAATAATTTTTTGCAATTACATCCGGATGATAGCCAGCCCTATAAATGGAGCGGTCAATTAGTTATAGATCGCAATAAATCAAAAGATCAAACTATTTCAGTAATGCCGACATTGTTTACTGAAGACTTTGCCGGAAATAGCATGAAAACCGCTATTAATTGGGATAATATTAGAATATTTGAACCTTCTCCGATAGTTCAATACTTTTTTATTAAAAACCACCAGCCCGCAGTTTTAAAAAGTTTGTTTGATTTCAGTTCTTATTATTATCGTTTTATTTTAACTCTTGCCATATTTTCTTTGTTATTGAATGTTTTTATCCAAATCAGAAAACAACATCCCCGCATAATTCTTTCTTCTTGCGGATTGATTGTGCTTCTGGCGGCGCTTTTGCTAACTTAATATTGTATGTCTTTGCTAACACAGATTAAAAAATATATATCGGTCTTAACCCAAATTGTCATTATTATTAAAATATCATTATGGCAAATATTATCATCAATGCCGCGGTTACGACTTTGCTTGTTTTCTTTGGCTATGTTTTTATCAACCGGTCAATAGAAAGGAAATTGGCGGAACCATCCAATCCGCTTGATATAAAATCGCAAAACACAGGCGCTATTTCTCTGGATGAAAACAATATCGCGCCACCTAATGGAAATCAAGCCCTTTCCGTTTTGCAAAAATACGCGACTTCTGACAGCTCTTTTAAGCTAGTATTTGTTGATGGATTTATTGAATCGGCAAATAATGGCGTTATCAGTTTTATGGTTTCCAGCATAAACGGCGATAAAAATATCGGAGAGAAGGATGTTAGAATTATGAACATCACGGACGATATTAAAATTTTCAGCCTTCGGGCAAGCGGCGATGAACAAAAGCCATACATTCGGACCGAAGCCGCGAAAAGCGATTTAAAACCCAAGCAAAAAATAAGCGTTTTAATTGATTCAAAGCTTATCCCAAGTTCGGAAATTTTTCCATTAATTATTAATATCGTTCCCGAGGATTATGTTGGCAAATATAAAGAAAAATAAGGTTAAACATTTTATTATATCCGCTATTCTTTGGCAATAATCTAAGATTATAGTTTATTATTTCATATATTAGCTAATATTAAATAAAAAATCAAAGCAGTTTAACAAGCTGGCTTTGTTTTTATGATGGGAAGCTAACTATTGACAAATAGCTTGGATAAGGTAAGATATTAAATCATTAATTTTGCCGTCCCCAAATACATAAATATGAAAAAAATTATCGTTATCGTTGCCATAGCCATCTTATTTGGCTTGATGGCTTGGCCGGTCAGCGCGGTTGGCGATTATTATTCAGCTTGGCCTCAAAAAAATTGCGCCGCTAGCTCCTGTTGCTGCTGTTGTTGTTCTCCAACCGACGTTGCCCGAGTAACTTCAACTATCACTGACGCGGATTTTTACCAAGATTACAAAGGGAAAATCGTAACGCTTAACCAAAAAACCGGCGAGTCGTATTTTATCGATCCGGAAAAAAAGACCGCCCACTATTTGGAAGATTATTCAGCCGCCTATAGTTTTTTCTTTGCCAGAGGCTTGTCAATGAGCAGGGCAAATTTAGCTAAAATGCAACTTGGTTTATTGCCGGCATCAGGCGATGATAATGATCGAGACGGATTGTCAGACAAACTGGAGATAGCGCTTGGCACCAACAAACTAAACTTTAATTCCGATAAAGATGTTTACAGCGACAAGGTTGAACTGGTAAACGGCTATAACCCCAGCGGACCGGGAAAAATTAGCTTTGACCGCGCTTTCACCTATCGGCAAGCCGGAAAGTTTTATCTTGAACCAGCGGTATACGGCGCCGTTTGGCATGTTAATCCGCGTGACGGCAAACGTTATTTCATCGCTAATCAATATGATGCCCTGAGCTTGATCAAACAAGCCGGCATTCCGATTTCAGCCAGCAAGTTCAGAGCTTATATTGATTAACTTCAAATTATCAAACCACCAATTGTCCCGGCCATGTTTGGTCGGGGCAATTTTTTTGCCAAACTTGTCGAGGAAGTTTTTAAGATATTTATCAGAAAACCAGTTGGCGGGGTTTACTATTTGTTAGTTTTTTGTTAATATTTAATAAAATACCGCCCTATGAAGTTTTCCGAATTGCAAAAATACGTTTTAATCAATTGTTATCTTGCCCATCCTCAAGCCAGGCGGAAGGAATATTTTTTTAATTTTTATAACCGTGATAACACGATAAAAAACAGGAAGATTGTCCAAGATATTATCCACAATTCTCTAGAGAGTCTAGTTAGAAGAGATTTGTTGGTTGCTTGGGGCAAGAAAACCTCCAAGAAATGGTTTATTGAGAAAGTCCAATTGACTATTGGCGGAGGCAAAATTGCCCGCGGCTTAGTTGCCGGCAGGCAGAAAAAATTGCCGATAAAATAATTAATAATTGGCGCAGGGAGGCGCCTTAATAATAACATGGAACAACAAAACGCCAAGTTTTCATTTTTCTATCTGCTGTCCTTGGTCGGTTTGATTTTTACCGCCCTGGGCGTTGGCAT
>CAYUHZ010000016.1:0-5831 GCA_964444625.1 uncultured Gammaproteobacteria bacterium
GCAAGAGTAATTATAACTTTATTATACGCCTATTATGAAAATTAGTAAAGTTTTTGTATTAAAGGGAGTTTTTTGTCGTTGCCCGCGTATGGGCGGGTGGGACAAGGGCAACGCTCCTTGGCGGCGCATTTTGCAAAGCAAAATGCGAAAAATTGCGGCGGCGAAAAAAGAAGCGGCGAAAGCGAGGGCGAAGCCCCGAGGCAACTTCTTTAACAAATTCGGAATAAGGTGGACCTGAGGAGATTCGAACTCCTGGCCTCCTCGTTGCAAACGAGGCATTCTAACCAGCTGAACTACAGGCCCGATAAATAAAAGTTAAGCTAATAGGGTGATTTTCCAGCATTGATCAGTGGAGATAATAACCACTCCATAAAACCTCCGATCATATCAGTAGTGACTAAGATGCCGATAAAAATTATCAGCATGCCAACCAGTTTATAACCCAATCTTGATCCGCCTTCAGTCCCAAAATATTTATCAAAAAAAGAAATTCGCCCGAAATTACTTAAAAATGCCTCTGATTTAATGACCATTAATGAACCAACGGCAATTACCAATAAACCGATGATAATATTCATACATTTAATATTCTAAGTATTTAAGTGGATTTTGTTTAACTCCATAAATAATATATTCAAAATGCAAATGAGATCCGGTTGACCAACCAGTTGATCCCATTGCCGCTATCGCCTCTCCCTTGCCTACTTCCTGTCCCTTTCGTACATAAGAACGGGACAAGTGGGCATATCTGGTTTTTTTGCCGTCGCCATGGTTGATCACGATTTGATTGCCATAACCAGTACCCCAACCGACTTGCTCTACTATACCCGCCTCCGTGGCATAAATTGGTGTCCCGATTTTATCGGCGATATCAATAGCATTGTGGCGCCAAGAATAGTATTGAGTGATGCGGTAACCAGAAGTGGGCCAGTTAAGTTTCTCGCCTTTGACCGGCTTAGCGAAACGGCTGGCGGCGATATTCTTGGCGGTTGTTTTGGCAATTGAGTTGGCAGCGACATGAACGATCTTTGAACCGCCTGGCATTATTAATTTCTGACCGATCGCTAACTTCACATCGTTGGATAGTTTATTGGCTTGATAAATTTCTTCTTCAAGAATTTTATACTTCTTAGCCAAAGAAGCTACCGACTCGCCTGACGCGACTTTATGAATAACCCCTGTTTGCGGTAAAATAGTTAATTTTTCTCCTGGCCTGATCAAACTATAAGCAGTTAAATTATTTTCCCACAAAATCGTATTGATGCTGATTTCAAATTCTTTGGCGATAGAGCTCACCGTGTCGCCAGGCTTGATTTCGTAAATTATAATATCTTCCCTTACTCTCTTGCTCTTAGCGGTCTGAGCAATTTCCGGCTTAATCAAGGCTGTTCCCCCTTGACTCAAATTGATCTGATCAATGTCATCGTTTTCTGCTTGCTGATTTTCGGCATTGGTTTCTGTTATCGGCTGGACCCTAATAGCGGACAGGTTATCGAGGTAAGTCTGTTGAACCGGTGAAATTTCAGTTTCTTCGTCAAAATATTCTTCTATCAACTGCTCATTTTGGCTGATTTCGCTCGCCACTAACTCCGATAAAAATGTCTGTCCGATAGTTTCATTGGTGCTAACAGCTTGAGTTTTACTGGTGAGATTAATGCTAACAAAAATAATAATTAGAATAATTATTAAATAGTGGGGCGATTTTTTACCATCTAACAAAACTAAGAATTTATTTTGCAAACCAGTAGCCCCTGCCTTTTTTGCCAAAAATAAAAATAACTGATAAAATATTACCACGACTTCATAAAAAAACCAACGTAACAGAAACTTGCCTGGTCTGAATACTATGTTAATAAAAAAAGCGGTTATTAACCTCTTTATAAAAATCAACGTTTTTATCAAAAATATCAGAAAATTGACTGATATTTTTTTAAATTGTCTAGAAATAATTTTAACTTAAAAATTAATTCTAACTTGATAATATTTTAACAAATTATCAAGTAAAAGTCAACATTTAAAAATTGAAATAAAGGCGCGGCTGACTGTTCGGTGCCGCGCTTTTTATTATTCTATACTTTAATCACTACTGGCAAAACCATCGGCCTTCTCTTAGTTTGGCTAAACAAAAATTGCCCAATGTCGTTTCTGATCTTATTTTTTATATAATCATCGTCGGAAGGGGTTCTTGGGTCGTGGTCTTTGACTATTTTTTTTACTTTCATGCGCGTTTTTTCTATCAGCTCCTTGTTCTCCTTCATGTAAATAAAACCTCGAGAAATAATATCCGGGTTGCCGATCGGATCGCCTGTTTTTGAATCGATAGTAGCGATGATAACTATCATCCCGTCCTCAGCCATAACTTTTCTGTCTCTTAAGACAATATTAGATACATCGCCCACTCCCAAACCATCAACCATAATATAGTCAGAGGGAACTTTTTCATTAGTCATTTTGCCCGTCACTTCTCCTCTGATATTTTTAGCAAACTCAACGACTTGTCCGTTATCGCCGACAAAAATATTCGCTTTTGGCAAACCGACTTGCAGAGCCAGTTCGGCATGAGCCTGCAACATATAATGGTTGCCTTCAATGGGCATGAAATAAGTTGGCTTGATCAACCTCATCATCAGTTTTAGATCTTCCTGTTTGGCGTGTCCGCCGGCATGTACGTCCATCATTTCATAGTGGATGACTTTGGCTCCTTGCCTGACAATCATATCCTTGAGATTCTGAATAGTTCTCTCGTTGCCTGGAATAACCGAGGAAGAAAAAATTACCGCATCTCCCTCTTTTAGGGAAACTGAACGATGCTCTCCGCTAACTACTTTCATTAAAAAAGCGTTACTCTCCCCTTGAGCTCCGGTGCCCAGAATAATCACTTTGTTATCTGGCAAATTTCTTAATTCATTATCGTTTTGGATGATTACGCGCGGATTGAACTTGAGGTAGCCGATTTGATGGGCAATCTCGATATTGTCATTCATTGATCTGCCTTGAAGGCTGATGCGCCGACCAAATTTTTCTGCCAAATCAAAAATCTTCTGCACACGACTGATCTGTGAAGCGAAAGTTCCGATAATCACTCTCCCGGGAAGTTGCTCAAACAATCTGCCCATCTCATCTCCGATTGAAGATTCGGACACTTGGTAGCCGGGATGAGTAGAATCGGTTGAATCGGCCATCAAAAGCAAAACGCCTTTGCCGCCGATCTGAGCGATACGATTTAAATCAGCCGGGCTGTCGTTCACCGGTGAATAATCTATTTTGAAATCACCGGTATGGATGGCTGTGCCGACTGGGGTATGAATAATTGTAGCGAAACAATCTGGTATCGAATGGTTCACTCGTAAAAACTCTAACTTAAAATTTTTACCAAGTTGTAATTTGGAATTTTCATTAATTTCTCCTATATTAAGCTTCGGGCAACGGTTAAATTCTTCCGACCTCTTTCTAACTAACCCGGCAGTCAGCTTGCCCATAAACATCGGGGGGTTGCCCAGATCACCGATTAAATGAGGTATGCCGCCGATATGGTCATAATGTCCGTGGCTGATAATAACTCCTTTAATCCAGTCCTGTTTGCCCTCCAAATAGGAAACATCGGGTATGATATAATCTATGCCGAGCATGTCTTCCTCGGGAAACTGCAAGCCCATATCAATAATAATGATCTCGTGATCATATTCCAATAAGGTCATATTGCGACCGACTTCCTCTAGTCCGCCCAGCACCATAATCCTTAACTTGCTAGCTGTTTCAGCGGTCTTTTCAAAAATCTGCCGAGAGCCCTGGTCGCGACGATATCGAGGATTTCTGGCTCCTCGATCCCGAACAGCGGTTGACGTTTTTGTTGTTTTTGGTTTGTATTTGCTAATCATAATTTTCTAATCCTAATTAATGACTTATTTAGCAGAAAATAATATCCGCCGCTAAAAAGTTATGATAATTTTTATTAATAACGAGTTTAATTATTTGGTAGTTTTAAAACCGTTGAACCGATCGCCTTGGCGCAATTGTTTTTTTATCAGACAATTCGCATTTGTCATAATTTATTGTGGGGATAGAGAGAGTTGAACTCTCACAATATTGCTATTACTAGCTCCTGAAGCTAGCGCGTCTACCAATTCCGCCATATCCCCAAAGAATTTATTTGCTTTTACTAGGCGAATCTAACATACTAACTGTTTACCATGATCTAAGATAAAAGATATTTTCCCCTTATCTTAAAAAATTAATTTCTTGGCGGTTTTCGTATGCCAATTATTTATTCCGTTGAATCTATCGTGAGGCAAATAAATGACTGAAGAAGAAAAACCCCTGATTTCCTTGGATAAAACATAGGTATAAGTAGGACGAAAAAGAAAAATCGCAGGCAGATCTTCGCTAATAATCTGTTGGAATTCTTTGTATTTTTCTTGCCTGACAGATTGGTCAATAGTTAGGCGTCCGTCTTCAAGCAGTTGATCGGCTTTCTTATTGTTATAAGAAGCGATATTCATTCCTGCCTGATCGATTTGCGAAGAATGCCAAAAAGCGTATGGGTCGGGGTCGGCTCCAGAAATTTTACTATAAATTAAGGCGTCAAAATTTTTTTCTTTGATAATCAAAGCCTGGAATTGACTGGCGGGAATAAGCTCGATCTGTACTTTGACGCCTATCTTTTCCCAAGCTAAAGCGATAAATTCAGCGAGAGAAGAATATTCTTCGGTATTAATAACCGACAGGCGAAAATATAAGAATTCGTCTTTTTTGGCGCGCCATTTACCAACTCCCAAAACTTGTTTGATTCCTGACTGATATCTGACTTTTTCATCGGTTGAATTTTCTTCTTGCTCTGCCAGGGCAATATCTTCTGATTTCAATTCTATTTCCTTCCAGCCCGCTTGGTCTAATATGGCGGTTGCAATCGCTGTGTCAAAATTATATTTTTTTATTTGCTGGTTATAAGCGAAACTTTCTGGCAATATCGGTCCGTCAATAATTTTAGCCCCTTCTTGAAAAAAATCTTCAAGAATTTTTTCTTTGTCCAAGGCATAAGCCAGGGCTTGCCTAACGCTTTTTTCCGCTAAAATTTGGCTGCTTTTCAAATTGAAAAATATGGCGGTAACCTGAGGAATGTTTAATTCATAAAAATTCAGAGAATTTTTTGCCAATACATTTTCTTTCGACTTTTTCGGCAGATAGCTGATACCGTTAATTTTCCCCTGATTTAATGATTCAACCGCCTCTTCAATGTTAGTAAAAAATTTAAAATTTAATTGAACGATATGGGGAGTTGCCAAATAATAATTATCGTTAGCGACTAAACTATAGTTTTTGACCAATCCCGACTTATCCTTGGTTAAGGATTTAAATTTGTACGGTCCGCTGCCGATTGGCTTAATGTTTAACTCAGCCAAATCAGCTGAAGCTGGCTGAATTTCTTGCCATAACTCTTGAGGCAAGATACCAAAAGTCAGCAACTCTAAAAAAGCGGCGTAAGGTTCATTTAAAATAAATCTAAGGCTTTGCTCGTCTATTTTTTCCACTTTAACCCCGGCAAAAGTCGCTCGCCAAGTTGACTTGTACTGCTTGTCGCGCATCGCCTCAAGGGTAAAAATAATATCATCAACCGTCAAATTTCTTCCGTTATGCCAAGACACACCGTTTCTGATTTTGACGGTATATGATTTACTATCTTCGCTGATGCTGTATTCTTCGGCCAAATCGTTTACCAATCGCCCGGACAAATCGTGTTTGAAAATTGAAGAAAAAATCAAACTAACCAAATCGCTATCTACATCGTTAATGCTTGAATATAAAGGATTGACATATTTGGGGTGTCCGACCAT
>CAYUHZ010000016.1:5931-16356 GCA_964444625.1 uncultured Gammaproteobacteria bacterium
TCGACTTGTTTTTTAGGTAAAAAACAAAATTAGACCATGTTTTTTTTATCAGATTCATGAAATCGCTAAATTGATTTTTTGATGATGAGCCCACAATAAATGAGGAGAAAAATACCAGGCAGAGCTTGGATTTAATTCAATAGCACGCCCAGGAAAGAAATGATGATAAATATGGCTGAAGTGATAATAGTTAAAATAAAAACTGTTTTTTCCACTCCTCTCTTGGTTCGGTAGACATTGCCAGATCCGCCGAATACTCCAGATAAGCCAGTGCCTCGATTTTGGATTAAAACTAATATTATCAACAATACCGCAAAAATAATTTGCAAAAATTGAATAATTTTCATAAATTAATTATAGCACAAAAATATTATTTTGGCAAATTGGCTTTAACTTGCTCTAATATTTTTACCATTATCTTCTTATGGTTCACGACCAAATCAGCCATGATTTTTCTATCAAGTACTATCCCGGCTTTTTTCAATCCACCGATAAATTTGGAAAATGATATGCCCTGCTCTCTGACAAAAGCGCTGATCTTAACCTGCCACAGACCCCTATTTGCTCTTTTTTTCTTTTTGCGGTCTGCATAAGCGTGGGCGCCTGCCTTGGTCACTGCTGTTTTAGCTGCTTTGATAGTATTCTTCCTGCTCCATTGATAACCTTTGGCTTTTTTTCTAAGCTTTCTTCTGGTTTTTAGATGAATTATCGCCCTTTTTACTCTTGGCATATTTTAAATATTAATAATAATTTTAATTAAAAACTATTTCTGAACTAATGTTCTAATAATTTTTACATTTGACTTATTAATAGAAACATCTCTCCTTTTGCTTCTGGTCACGATACCGCTTTCCCTAGAATTAAAATGGTCCTGACCAGCTTTACGATGTAATACTTTATTATTTTTAGTTATGGTAAAACGCTTCGCTGTCGCTTTGTGGGTTTTAATTTTCGGCATATTATATAAGAAAAAAAGCAAAAATCAGAAGAGGAAAGGAAAAACAACTCTTCTCTTTCTTGCCTTGTCCAATATTAAAAAATTTAATTATTAGGCTTGTTAAACAATATTATATTAAATGTTCCTCCCTGTTTTGTCAAGGGTTGCTCGGCTATTATATTATAACTCTCGCATTGCTTCAGTCTATTAATAAAATTATTCATTATTTCAGCCGCTTTTTCTGGGTGCTGTTTTTCCCTGCCGCGGAGCATTAGTTCAACCTTCAATTTGTCTCCTCGGCTCAAAAACTTCTTGGCTTGATCGATTCTCATATCAAAATCATGCTGGCTAATGCGCACTGACAGCCTAACTCCTTTTATTTCAACTTTTTTCTGTTTATTTTTCTGTTTTTGGGCTTGCTTATCCAATTTATATCTGAACTGGCCATAATCCATTAATTTCACTACCGGTGGCTCGCACTTGGGATTGACCTCTATCAGATCGAGTTCAGCCTCCTGGGCCATAGCCAAGGCCTTGCCAAAAGGAAAAACGCCCAACCTCTCGCCACTCTCATTTATTACAAAAACTTCTGGTACTCTGATTTCATGATTAGCCCTAAATTTTTTCTCGGTAATTACCGGTCTAGCCTTCCTAATGTTTCTACGCATGTTAAAAAAATAAATAATTAACTATTGTTATTTTAGCGTAAAATTTTAAAATAATCAAAATAATTTACAAGATATTAATCATATTTAATATTTTGCTAAAATAAAACAAAAAAAATTAAATCGTAACTGTTTGTATTCCTGAAGCCACTTTATCAGCCACTTTATCAACATTGACGAAAATCATTTTTTTTGCTACAATAACATTATAAGATGAAAAATCTTAAAAAAACAAAAATAAAATGGTTCAAAATAGCATTTCAGCCGAAAATCTGAATTTTGGTTTTATCGGTTGGAAGTCCTACAATCTAATAAAAAAGAAAGCAATGGAGCAAGAGTTCAGCTGGTCTGGACTCGTTATTAGTCTGTCCATTGCTTTTTTTGTTGTCGCTTCCAGCGCCCAAGTCCTCAGTCTGGTTTATCAGTCGGTTTCAGGAAACGCGGTCAATGCCTCAATCATCAATAACCAAAAAATTTACCGCCTTGAAAGCGACAAAGCGCTAAATGAAGAATCAGGCCAGCTCAAGCAACTGATGGAAACCAGAAAAAGCACTAATTTTCAAAATACATATTTTGTATAAAAACTTTAGCGGCCAAAAGAATAGTGCCGCAAGCAGCTCTTTCAAAAAAGAAAAACGCTTAAACCAGTAAGGATTTAAGCGAAAATATACGAGCTTAGCATCTTTGCTTAAGCTCTCTTTCTGGGCTTATCGCCCTTAGCAAGCGGTAGGCCGAGCATGGGGATATAACAAAACACCACTGCATTGAGCGTGGTGTTTTGTGTTTTTATTTCAACTCTGGTCTTATCAAGAACCTATTGTTTTGGTTTATGGGCAAAGGACTCCGCCATCAAGCCTGCCTACCAGCAAACAGACGCACAAACCCGCTAAAGCGAATGATTTTTCTGTAATAAAAAGGGGCTAGCAAGCGCTAACCCCGAAGAAAACAATTTTTTAAAGCAATGCCGCCATGCGATCGGCTAATTTGGAACGGGCGCTTTTTTCAAAATTCAAATAACAGAAATCCGGCTCATTGATCAGTCTGGCGATCAGATAGGCCAAACCGTTTGATTCGGCGTCAAGGTAGGGAGTATCGATCTGGCCCAAGTCTCCGGCAAATACAATCTTACTGCCCTCGCCTAGCCTGGTAACGATGGTTTTGACATCAAGCGGACGAAGATTTTGCGCTTCATCGATAATCACATATTTCCTGGGCAAGCTTCTGCCGCGGATATAGGTGAGAGCAACGATGCTCAAAAAGCCTTGATGGATCAGTTCCTCATATCCGCCATGCCGACTAGCGCAATTTTTTCCCGGTCCGGGATCAATATCGTTTTTGACTAATGCCGACAAATTATCGTAGATCGGGTGCATCCAAGGATCGATTTTTTCAGCGACATCGCCCGGCAAGAAGCCAAGATCATAACCGCTCATCGGTATGGTGGGACGAGCGACAATCACCTGTTCAAACTGGCGATCTTTCTTGTTTTTTGTCACTTGATGCAAGGCGGCGGCCAGCGCCAAAAAAGTCTTGCCAGCGCCAGCCTTTCCGGTCAAAGCGATAATGCTGACATCAGGGGATGTCAGGGCGTCAAGCGCGCAGGCCTGCTCGATATTCTTTGGCGAAACACCGAAAACATCCGATCTCTTCCTGATGCTGATTGAACTGTCCTTGTCCCAAAAACGATCAATATCGCCGTTCGAATTTTGGAAATAACGAACCGACAAAATGCCGTTGGCGTAATCTTGACCATTCAATATTTTGCCGTATTTCTGGAACAAAGAAGTTTTGTCGCGCCGATAATCTTGCGCGCGAACGCCCTTGGCTTCAGCCTTGATCCTGACTCCGGTATCCTTAGATACCAAGATAACATTTTTTGCTTGGTCTTTTGCCAATTCGATAGCGCAGGAAACAATCAGGTTATCGGGCTTATTTTCCGAAAAATAATTAATGCCGATAGTCTCAACGCGCAACTTCCCTCCGCCAGGCAAACCAACGCCCTTGGAAACATCTCCTTTCTTTGAGTAATAACCAATACTTCTCAAGGCTTTTCGCGCCGAATAAGGCACCTCTCCCACTCCCGACTTCAGGTCATCCAATTCTTCAATGACCATAATTGGAATAATCACGTCATTGTCTTCAAATGACTCCAGCGCTTCGGGGTCGTGGATAAATACATTGGTATCTAAGACAAAGTCTTTTTTCCTTTTCATTTCGCCGCTTTTACCACCTGAATCACCATCCATGTTGTCTCCTCCCTGGTTAAAAGTAGTTATAAAGAACTGAACAAAAAAAGGCGGACAAACGCCTCCTTTTTTTAAACTTGCTTATTTTTAATTTAACATGAGAAAAAAAATAAGGCAATAACCCGACTTTTTACCGACTTTTTAAAGTTGGTGAATTGTTGTATAATATCAACATCAAATTAAAAATCCAAAAGACAAAATTCAAACCGCAGAATTATCACGACCGATTAAACCAATAAATTAAAATTTTGCGTTTTGCGTTATCAAACTATGTATTTGGAAAAACTGGACATTCAAGGTTTCAAGTCTTTCGCCAACAAAAACACTTTGGTTTTCCCGGGCATGCTCGATCATAGCCGGCGCGGCATCACCGCGGTTGTCGGTCCCAACGGCTCCGGCAAGAGCAATGTCGCCGACGCCATCCGCTGGTGCTTGGGCGAGCAAAGCATGAAGGCTTTGCGCGGCAAAAAATCCGAAGATGTGATTTTTTCCGGCTCAGACAAAAAATCCAAACTCAGCATGGCTGAAGTTTCTTTGTACTTAAACAACGAAGACGGTCAAGCGCCGGTTAATTATTCCCAAATCGTGCTAACCAGGCGCCTTTACCGCGACGGCGAGAGCGAATATTTGCTAAATAACAGCCGCGCCCGCTTGTCTGACATCCAAATCCTGCTGTCCAGGGCCAAATTCGGACAAAAAACCTACAGCGTCATCGGCCAAGGCGTGGTGGAAGGATTTTTAAACTCATCGCTGGCGGAACGAAAAGAATTTTTTGACGAAGCCACCGGCGTTAAGCAGTTTCAAATCAAGCGCGACGAATCATTGAATAAATTAAGAAACAGTTTGGAAAACTTAAGTCAAGCGCAAATGCTGGTTAACGAGATTGAACCGCGGCTCAAGAGCTTAACTAGGCAGGTCGCCCGGCTCCAAAAGCGCGGCTTGCTGGAAAGCGAATTGAAAGAACTGCAACGAAGCTATTATAGTAAAAATTGGCACGAAATTGACGGAAAATTTCACGAGATAAGCGATTCGCTGCTAAACTTGGAAAGGGGGAAATTAGAACAAGAGAAAAAAATCGCCAACCTGAATCGAGGGCTTAGGCAAATGGAACTGCAAAACAAAGAAAACGCCGAATTCGTTGAAGCGCAAAGCAGGCTCAACCAGCTTCAAATAGACAAAGACGCGGCAGTAAAACAATTAGCCAAGCTGGAGGCGCAACTGGAAGTAAAACTGGAAGCGCGCGGCCAATTTGACTTGGCTTTTTTTCATAATAAAAAACGAGAGCTTGCTTCAACTTTGGAAAAAATCAGCGAAGACTGCGAGCTGTTGCAAAACAACTTGGCCAATGACAAGCAGATCAGCGCCGAGCTGGAACAAGAAAAGCAGGAATTGGACAAAAAAATTTCCGCTTTAAACGAAAAACTGGCCTCGCTGGAAACAAGCGGCGACCGCAAAGAAAACCAAGCCATCAAAGAACAGATCAAACAAGCCTTGAATGATCTGATCGGCCTAGAAACAGAAACCGATCTGGCAAAAATCAAACAAGCCTTGCTGTTGATCAAAAACAAACTGGCCGAGGCTGCCGCCCTATTTGACAAAGAGGACAGAGGAGAAAATCGGGAAAATATCCATCTGGAACTGAGCCAGTTGATCAAGGAAAAAGAATCGCTTCATATAAAAATCAACGGGAATTTCTTGCGGCTTTCCGCCCGCGGAGAAAGAACCAAGCTGCTGGAAGAAAAAAAGCGGGAAATCAGCTTGGAAATAAAAAACATCGAGGACAAATTGCAAGCCAGCGACCACCCGGCCGCTCAAGCCGAAGACGGGGCAAAGCAGCAAGAGCTTGTGGGCAGGTTAAAATCGCTGGAAGAAGAAATAAAAAACGCCAAAGAAAAAATCAACCTATTTTCCAGCGCCGAAACCGCTAAACGCGCCCAGCTTTTTGCCCTGCAAAAAAATCTTCAAACCCTACAGCGAAATCTGAATGACACCACCGCCCGTTTAAACGAGCTGCGCATCAGTTCCACCAGATTTGAAACCAAGCTGGAAGATTTGGAAATTGAAATAAGAAACAGTTACGGCGACCTTATGGAAATTAAAGAATTCGCAGTAGACGGGCCGGTAGAAAACGAACTGGCCATGCAAAAAATTGAACAATTAAAAAGGCAACTGGACCAAATCGGAGGCATCGATCCGGAAGCGGAAAAGGAATATCTCGAGACCAAAGAACGCTTTGATTTTCTCTTCGGACAGATCAACGACCTCAATTCGGCCATAGGCTCGCTGGAAAAAGTAATCACCGAATTGGATCTGACGATTAAAGAGCGGTTTGACAAGGAGTTCAAAATTATCTCGGAAAAATTCGACGAATATTTCAAGATACTTTTCAACGGAGGCGTAGCAAAAATAATCAAAGTGATGGCTGATGAAGCGGAGGCCGAAGAGGAAAAAGAACTGGCCGCTCAATCAGGAGAGGAGCTGGAACCGCGAGCCGAAGGCAAAAAAACCGAAATGAAAAAAACATCAGAACTGACGCGCATAAAATTTTTGCAAAAACATAACGCCACCGGCTTGGCCGGTATTGAGATCCAAGCAACTCCCCCGGGCAAAAAAATCAAATCAATCGCCATGCTGTCAGGCGGGGAAAGAGCGCTGACCGCCATCGCTTTGATCTGTGCCATTATCAGCGCCAATCCTTCTCCGTTCGTGGTATTGGACGAAGTTGATGCCGCGCTGGATGAAGCCAATTCGGAAAGATTGGCGAAAATTTTGGATGATTTGTCGCACCGCACGCAATTCATCGTTATCACCCACAACCGCGCTTCCATGCGACGCGCCAACATTCTCTACGGAATCACCATGGGCGATGACAGCGTTAGCAAACTTTTGAGCATCAAACTGGAAGAAGCGAATGCCAAATTCGACGTTAACAACAAAACCAGCTTGAACTAATCAGTTGGAATCAATCAAGATCATTAAACAATTCCTAGACAGTCCGCGTCTTGGATTTTTATTTTTATGTCTTCCAAAGTGCTATCATCAGCAGTTATTGGCTTAGAAGCCGAACTGATAGAAGTTGAAGCCGACACCGGAGGGGGCGAGCTCGGATCATTCGCTATCGTGGGTTTGCCCGATATGGCGGTATCGGAATCCAGGGAGCGAGTCAGAAGCGCTATCAAAAATTCCGGTTTTGATTTCCCCAAATTAAAAGTAACGGTCAATCTAGCGCCGGCTGATTTGCGCAAACAAGGCCCTAGTTACGACCTGCCGATAGCGATCAGCATCCTGCTGGCAACCAAAAAAATAGAACCAACGCGCGAGCTGGATAAAATGATGTTTGTGGGAGAATTGGCTTTGGACGGCAAGGTCAGGCCGATTAATGGCATCCTGCCAATCGCCCTAGCCGCCAAAAAACAAGGCATTCGCCAACTCTTCGTGCCGAAGCATAACTCGGCTGAAGCTAGGCTAGTGGCCGAAATTGAAGTCTGTGGCATAGAACAGCTGAGAGAGCTAACAGAATATCTTGCCGGCAATATTGAGTTGCCGGCTACGCAGCCGGTAGAATACAATTTCTCCAACCAGGAAATATTGGCTGATATGTCTCATATACGGGGACAAGAGCATGTCAAGCGGGCGATGGAGATTGCGGCTGCCGGCGGGCACAATATGCTGATGACCGGGCCCCCGGGATCGGGTAAAACCCTGATTGCCAAGACTTTGCCGTCAATCCTACCGAACTTGACCATGAGCGAAGCGCTGGAAATAACCAAAATCTACAGCGTGGCAGGATATTTGCCGGCCGGAGTCGGGCTGATGAGCAGCCGGCCTTTTCGCTCTCCTCATCACACCGCTTCCGGAGCGGCGTTGGTGGGTGGCGGAGCATGGCCAAGACCGGGAGAAATTTCTCTGGCCCACCGCGGCGTGCTGTTTCTGGATGAGTTTGCCGAATTTCCCAGAGTAATCCTGGAAAATTTGCGCCAACCTCTTGAAGATGGCATCATCAATGTCAGCCGAGCCGCCGGCAACCTGACTTTCCCCGCCAAATTCATCTTGATCGCCGCCATGAATCCCTGCCCCTGCGGTTTCAGCGGCGACGGAGAAAAGCGCTGCCTTTGTTCGACCGGGCAACTGATGAATTACCAGAAAAAAATTTCCGGACCGATCCTTGACCGCATCGATCTTCATGTTGAAGTGCCGCGGGTGAAATTTGAAAAATTGGCGGAAGAAAATGTCGGAGAATCGTCGCTAACCATCAAACAGCGAGTTGAAGCTTGCCGCCTGATTCAAGCCGAGCGTTTCCGTTCTTCCCCTTTTATCACTAACGCCGAAATGACTTCAGCGGCGGTAAAGCAATTCTGCCAAACCGACTCGGCTTCATCCATCTTACTGCGGAATGCCGTGGAACAACTGCATCTTTCAGCCAGATCATATTTCCGTATTATCAAATTGGCCAGAACCATCGCCGATTTGTCGGATGAAACCGCCATCACCGCCTCGCACCTGGCCGAAGCCCTGCAATATCGTCCCCGCCTGGTTTGAATTTTTAATTCAAAAAAATTATGTTATAATATAACCAACACCGAATGTGTGCCGCTTACAACAGCGCTCTATTTATTAATCGTCAACTATGGTAAAAAAAATAGCCCCAATTCTAGCCATTCTTTCTTTACTGCTTACTTCCGGTTTCGGTTGCCGGTTGGTCAGTAAAGAGGTAACGAACAAAATGAAACCTGTTACCTTGAATTATTGGCGTGTTTGGGACGGACCGGACGCTTTTGAGCAACTTTTCGAAGAGTACAAAGCGCTCCACCCCTTTATAACGATAAATTACCGCAAACTGCGCTACAACGAATACGAACAAGAGCTGTTAAACGCTTTGGCCGAAGACCGGGGTCCTGATATTTTTTCCATCCACAATACTTGGATAAAAAAATATGAAACCAAGATTTCTCCTCTTCCCCCATCCACCACCATGGCCTATCCGATTGTCAAAGGTTCGTTAAAAAAAGAAGTTATCCCTGAATTGCGCACCACCAAGAGTATCGGCCTGAAGGAATTGAAAAATAATTTTATAGACGTTGTTTTAGCCGACGTGATAGCGCGAAATTATATTGAAAAAAACCAAAAAACCGAAGATCAGATACTGGGGCTGCCTCTGTCGGTTGACACGTTGGTCATGTATTATAACAAGGATTTATTCAATAACGCCGGCATTTCTCAGGCCCCGGCTTATTGGAATAAACAGTTTCAGGATTATGTCAAAAAACTGACCAAGCAGGACAAAGACGGATTTATCATCCAGTCTGGCGTCGCGCTGGGGGGCAGCAGCAATATTGAGCGTTTTACTGATATCTTGTCGGTGCTGATGATGCAAAACGGAGCTACGATGATTTCCGACAACAAACAAATAATGTTCGACAAGATCATTGCTACCAACGCCGGAAGATTCAATCCCGGATTGGAAGCGTTGCGCTTCTATGCTGATTTTTCCAATCCGGCCATGGAAGTCTACAGTTGGAACAAGACTTTGGCAAATTCCATTTCGCTGTTCGCACAGGGAAAAGTCGCCATGATCTTCGGCTATTCCTATCACCTGCCTACCATCAAGGCCCAAGCTCCGAAATTAAACCTGGGTATCGCCAAGCTCCCGCAGATAGAAGGCAATCCTCAGGAAATAAATTTCGCCAATTACTGGGTGGAGGCGGTTTCCAACAAAAGCAAATATATCAACGAAGCCTGGAACTTCATTCAGTTCGCTGCCAAGGCAGAAAATGTTAAATCTTATTTGGAAAATGCCAAAAAACCAACCGCCCTCAGGTCTCTGATCAACGGACAAATTGAAGACGAGGATATCGGCGCATTTGCCGAACAGCTGCTCACTGCCAAGAGCTGGTATCGCGGAGCCGACTCCAACGCGGCGGAGAAACTGATGGGAGAAATGATTGACAGCGTCGTTGCCGGACAAGGAAAAACCGAAGAAATCATCAGCCTATCGGCTAGCAAAATTCAACAAACCTTAACTACTGAGAAATAACATGAAAAAAACAATCATCATCGTCTGCCTGTTCGCAATTTCCAGCTTGTTGCTTACCGATGTGACCTTGGCCCAGAACAATCAACAAGGCTTAGTGCCGGACAATGGCAAATATGAAAAAGGAAATTATAATCTAGACGACTTGATAAGAATACTTATCATTGCCGCTAATTTTATTCTTGGGTTGGTCGGAGCCTTGGCGCTGGCCGCCTTTGTCTACGGCGGCGTAATACTGTTGATTTCAGCTGGCAGCAGCGAAAAGGTCACCCAAGGAAAAACCATCTTGACCAATGCCATAATTGGACTGGTGATTGTTTTTGTTAGCTGGCTGATTATCAAATTTGTCATGAGTACGATGGGCTTAGATTGGAAAGGTGAAGCTGAAACGCCTCAAGCCACCCAAAGCAATACTTAAATTAATTAAAACCAACAAACAACAGACGCATCATTCATTGGCCGGGCTGTTTTTTTTGTTTTTTATTTTTTAACCAACAGACCGTCCGAAAACTCGCTTGCGAGTTTGAGGACGAAGTCGTTCCGAAG
>CAYUHZ010000017.1:0-16346 GCA_964444625.1 uncultured Gammaproteobacteria bacterium
AATGATAATTTTATGAAAAATTTGATAAAAAATTTTTTTATTTTTTTTCTGGTTTTTTTGGTTCTAATTACGATATTTAGCGCCTATGAAAGCAGTAGCAAAAAAAGTAGCGAAATAGGGCTAGAGACTTTGGTTAAGAGAATCAACGACCAAGAAGTTTCAAGCATCACAGTGCTGGGTGACGAATTGAGGATTAAGCTGAAAGATGGTTCTGAAGAAGTAAGTAAAAAAGAAACCGGAGAATCCCTGTCGCAGTTATTGAAAAATTATGACGTTGATCCAATCAAAATTGCCGAAGTAAAGGTTGAAATTAAGTCAGATTCTGGTTGGAGTTTTTGGCTGTCAACGATCTTGCCATTCATTATTCCATTTTTATTGATCGGTGTTTTTATTTATTTCATGATGCGATCGGTTCAAGGGGCCAATTCCCGAGCAATGATGTTCGGCCAATCACAGCCCCGAGAGGCCGATAAGGAGCGCAAGGATAAAGTTACTTTCAAAGATGTGGCCGGGGCAAAGGAGGCAAAAGAAGAATTGAAAGAAGTAGTAGAGTTCCTTTGTCAACCGAAGAAATTTATAGATTTAGGCGCGCGCATCCCTAAAGGCGTCTTGCTCTTGGGCAGCCCGGGTACTGGAAAAACTTTGTTGGCTAGAGCAGTGGCTGGTGAGGCCAATGTTCCGTTTTTTAGCATTTCCGGTTCCGAATTTGTGGAAATGTTTGTCGGTGTCGGCGCTTCCAGGGTAAGAGATTTGTTCAAGCGCGCCAAGAAAAATACTCCCTGTATAATTTTTGTCGATGAAATTGACGCAGTTGGCAGAAAGCGAGGAGCTGGTCTCGGGGGATCGCATGATGAGCGAGAGCAGACATTGAATCAGATTTTAGTCGAGATGGACGGTTTTGATCAAAATACTAATGTGATAGTCATGGCAGCAACTAACCGGCCGGACGTGCTAGATCCGGCCTTGCTTCGACCCGGTCGTTTTGACCGGCAGATAGTCTTGGATGAACCAGATATCGCAGATCGCGAAGAAATACTCAAGGTTCATGCCCGCAAGAAACCGTTGGCCAAAGAAGTCAGCTTAAGGCGCATCGCCGAGCGCACGCCTGGGTTTAGCGGAGCAGATTTAGCAAACATTTTGAATGAAGCGGCGATTTTGACAGCAAGGCGCAATAAGAAAATTATTAATATGGACGAGTTGTTCGAAAGCATTGAAAAAGTGATGCTAGGCCCAGAAAGAAAAAGTAGGATTTTAACCGAACTAGAGAAAAGGATCACCGCTTATCATGAAGCCGGGCATGCTTTAGTGGCTCATAATCTTCCCCACACGGATCCGGTGCAAAAAATTTCTATCATTGCTCGAGGTCAGGCTGGCGGTTATACTATCAAATTGCCAGTTGAGGATAGGCATCTGCATACCAAGTCAGAATTTTTGGAGGAGATCGCAGTATTGTTAGCTGGTCATGTAACTGAGAAGGAGGTCTTTCAAGAAGTGAGCACCGGAGCCACGTCTGATTTGCGGCGCGCTACCGCACTGGCCAGAAGACTGGTAACTGACTATGGTATGAGCGATAAAATGGGCCCAAGAACTTATGGCGAAAAAGAGGAGATGATTTTTTTGGGCAGGGAAATACACGAGCAAAGGGATTATAGCGAAAAAATTGCCGAACAGATTGACCATGAAATTAATGATTATATCAGCAACGGCGTAAAGGAGGCTCAGAGAATAGTAAAAGAAAAAAGGCAAGCACTAGACCAGATCGCTGATATATTATTAATCAAAGAAACCTTGGAAAAAGAGGAATTTGAAAAGATTGTTGGTGAAAAAGTGAGAGTTTCAGCGTAGATTAAGCTTCTCTGGTAATTAAAAAGATAAAACAAACAGAAGTTCCCTCATGATAAAATGGGGGAATTTTTCTATACCTTAACAGGAAACCCCGCCCGACTAAGGCGGCGGGTCCAGGAGCCGCCGCAGGAGGGCGGGGATGAATGGAGCAGAGGAAACCCCGCATGAAAAAAGCCGTCCCGTTAGGGCGGCTTTTGAGTGCGGGGAGGACGTCATATGGCTCCACGTCAAATAGTGTGATAGTTTAATATCCAAATCAACGGTAAAAAGGCTAAAGTAATTTTGGCGATGTAATTGTTGATATTTCTAAAGCCATAAGAGCCCTTGCAAATTAAACATTTCATTGATACATTTTTTCATAGAAGCAGTGTTATTTTTAGCCTTCGAGCTGAGAAACTCGGTATTCAAGCTAATTTTACCACTGCTTTTTGGTTTTCCACCACACTATTTATTGTAGAGCCCGTCATATTTGCTGACTATTTATAAAAATGTTATAATTATTTTATAATTAATATTTTCGCATTTATTCTGCGATATTAAACAAAGGGGGCAATATGTCTTTATACCGTCAAATTTTCGGTCAGGCATGGAAAATGGCCTGGAAAAATAAATTTTTATGGTTTTTTGGTTTGTTCGCCGCTTTGCTTGGCAGCGGGGAGTATGATTTTTTAATTCGCTTTATCATTGGTGATTCCGATCGAGGTTTTTTTCTTGATTGGCGGATGATTGCTCAAACAGGAGTCTTCTCGGTTGATACGCTCGGCAACATGAGAGAATTGTTAGATAAAGATCCGTTGTCTTTATTTTTGGCTACTTTTGTTTTTTTAGTTGTTATTATTTTATCGCTTTTTGTTGTTTGGATTTCTATTGTTTCTTTAGTGGCGATCGTTCATAACTCAGCTCTATCTTTCCAACTGAAAAGAGCCGATTTCAATACTGGACTTGATGCCGGAACGAAAAAGTTTTGGCCAGTTTTTTTCTTTAATGTTATCGTTCGTTTGGCAATCTATTTATTTTTTGCAATTATCGCTTTTTTCTTTGGTGTCGCCGGCGACGAGTCTGCCGGATTAGGCTGGATAGCCTATGTTATCGCTTTTATTTTATTTATGCCTTTGGCGATCATCGCTTCTTTCATCGTAAAATATTCCATCGCCTATGTTGTTATTAAAGACAAAAAGTTTTTTAACGCGCTAAAAAAAGGTTGGCAGCTCTTTAGTAATAATTGGCTTGTAAGCATAGAAACGGCTTTTATCTTGTTTTTAATAAATTTAACCGTGGGATTGTTGGTGGTTCTCTTAATTTTATCTTTGCTGATACCGTTCGTTTTATTAATTCAAATAGCTAAATTATATGCGGCAACGTTTGCCTTTTGGTCTGTCACAACTATCGCCCTAGGAGTTTTCCTATCTGTAATTGCGCTTGCCGGTTCTTGGCTAGCGGTTTTTCAGATTGCGGCTTGGACAAAACTATTTTTAGAATTAGAAGAAGGCGGTGTTAGCAGTAAAATAATCAGAACAGTAAATAGGATGCTTGAAAAATAAGATTTTTTGAATAGATAAATAAAGAAGGTGTCAGGCCTTCTTTATTTATTAAGCCGTTTTTGTTATAATAACAACAAATAAAGAATTTATTTACTTAACATATGTCTGGATCAATGCAATCAATAGAAGATTTATTTGCTGCTTCCAGCTCCGCAGGTTCTGGGCAGGATGACAAAAACGACGAAAGCATTCACGCAAAATTTCTAGAAAAAGAGAAACAAATAAAAATTAAGCAGATAGAAAGACAGACTAGCAACCAAGCCGCAGTTTACGGTTTGCCTTATATTGATTTATTCGGTTTTCCTATCGGTCCAGATTCTTTGTCTTTGATAAGCGAGGAGGAGGCGAGGTTATTGTCAACAGTAGTTTTTTTCTATGATGGGAAAAATATGCGTCTTGCTACGACCTTGCCAGAGAAACCAGAAATAGCTCAGCTAGCGCTCCAACTGGCTGAAAAATACCACTGCCAAATAATGTTATATTTAGTGAGTCAAAATAGTCTTGATTACGCCCTTAAGATTTATCGGACCATTCCCAAGCCCCGAGAAACAACTAAATCTATTAATATTACCGAAAAAGATCTTGATAAGTATAGTGAAAATTTTGAAAGTTTTAGAGATTTACAAAAAGAAATTGATAAAACTCAGATAACTGATGTCGTCACAATGGTAATGGCGGCTGCTATTAAATCAGGCAGCTCGGATGTGCACATCGAAGCCGAAGAAAAAGAGATAAAAGTTAGATTTAGAATAGATGGCATACTGCATGAAGTCGCCGCGATGAACAGCGATTTATGGAAAAAGATAATTTCCCGCATGAAAATAATATCAGCGGTAAAAATCAATGTAGCTGATAAACCACAAGACGGACGCATCACTATCTATACCAAGAAAGATCGGATTGATATTAGGGTTTCTTTTCTGCCGACCGCTTACGGCGAAAGCGTGGTAATGAGATTGCTGCGTTCAAGTTCGGTAAGTCTGGCTTTTGAAGAATTGGGCATCCGGAGTCGCTCCTATGAGCAGTTGAAAAAGGAAGTTGAAAGGCCAAACGGCATGATTATCACCACCGGTCCCACCGGTTCAGGAAAAACAACCACGCTTTATGCTATTTTAAAGAAATTGAACGATTCTCAGACTAAAATTATTACCATTGAAGACCCTATTGAATATCAGCTAGTCGGGGTGAACCAATCGCAAACCAGTGAAAAATATACTTTTGCTCATGGCTTGCGATCAATCGTCCGTCAAGACCCGGACATTATCATGGTTGGAGAGATTAGGGATCTGGAGACTGCCGAGATTGCCATTCAGGCGGCTTTAACAGGTCACTTAGTTCTTTCTACCATTCACACCAACGATGCTGCGGGCACCGTACCACGTTTTCTCTCAATGGGCACAAAGCCCTTTTTATTATCACCAGCCTTAAACGCGATAATCGGCCAACGGTTAGTTAGAATAAACTGTCAGCATTGTAAGGCGCCTGAAAATTTAGATCAAGCGGCGATGATCAGAGTTAAGGAAATTTTGACAAAATTGCCAGAAGAAGATAAAAAATTAATAAATTTTGACGATTTTAAATTTTATAAAGGAACAGGATGTCCGCAATGCCAAGGCATCGGCTACAAAGGCAGGGTAGGTATTTATGAAATAATGACCATGAATGCCGAATTGGAAAAATTAATTCTCTCTGGCAACGTCAGCGAATATGATATGCGTGATTGCGGAATCAAAAACGGCATGGTGACCATAGTCCAAGACGGCTTGCTCAAGGCGATAGACGGCATCACTAGCGTAGAAGAAGTTTTTAGAGTGGCGGAATAAAAAAAATAAAAAATTATTTAACCCCACCAAGATGGGTAGAAATAATTTTTCTATATTACATCATCTATGATTAACAAAAATTTTACCAAAAAATTAAAGCAAGACTACGAACAGCATGAATCAGAGCGGAGGCAGATTATCAGCCAGTCAAATATTGTCCTGCATGATTCAAAAAGAGTGATTTTTTCCTTGCATCGCGAAGACGCAAGGGTTGGCGGTAAATCTTTGAAAGAAATTGAAAATTGTTTAAATAATTTGGAAAAAAAGTTTGGTCTAACCAGATTGCTCCAAGAAGGTTCGTATAAAGCAGCGAACGAAGAATATATTGAAGCAAAAATGCTATATAAAGCTTTAGCAGGCGAAAAGATTGATGAAATAAAGGAGGTTAATTTGGATTACGAAAGTTATTTGGGCGGTATTTGCGATTTAACTGGAGAATTAGTTCGTCGGGCGATTAATCAAGCGGCTAAGGGCAAATATAAAGGAGTGGAGAAAATTAAGGAAGAAATAAATGATATTATGGCGGAGCTGATTCAATTTGATATGACCGGTTACTTGCGCACTAAGCACGATCAGGCGAGAGGAAATTTAAAGAAGATAGAGCAAATAAATTACGAAATAAAGATTAGGAAGTAGGAGCTATTTGTTTCGCATTTGCCATGAACCGAGTTATCTTGCTTGGTTTATTTTTATTAATTTATTTAAAAAGGGCTATAAAGAAGAAAAAACAAAAATGATTATAAATTTATCACATCAGCGCAAAGGTGTACTTCCGAATGTCAGTTGATTTATCAAAAATTTCTTACTGAACAAAAACAAAGCGCCCAAATTATAGTATCATTTTAGAATTAGAGAATACTAGACCGAATTTAGTGTGTACAAATTTAGAGGGTAGAGCCTTCTCTGTTTTAGTAAAATCGCCGACCTATTCAACACAGAAACCGAGTTTGCATTTTAAACCGCTTTTTGGATCACAAGTAAAATCCGCGCCACTGTCGCAACAAGGCTGGTTGGCTTGACCGCAACGCAAACAATTGTTGTTATTATGCAAATTTCCAGTCTGGCAATATGGCTCATTTGGGCAAGCCCTTTTCCCGTCATAACCACATGTCTGGCAGACGCCACCAAGGCACTCCGCCCGTTCTTTGTTTTGGCTTCCTTGAGCCAAGCAAGCAGGCTCTTGAGCACAACAAGGATTGCCAGTAAGACCACAGTTTGCACACTTGCCTTGATGGCAAGTCAAACCTCCATCGCAATTATTTTGTTCGCTACAGCACGGCTCGTTTTCTCCGCCGCACTTGCGGCAATTTCCTTGATAACAATCAAAGCCGTGGTTGCATTTTGGCTCTCCCAAATTGCAAAATTCCCGATTTCCTCCAGTAGTGCATTGATCGGCGCAATAATTCCGCGCAGGATCATTGGGATCGGTACAGCAAGCCTGAGCATAAAAACATGGCGGCTGGGCATCGCAGCACTTGAGGCGATCCAACCCGCAATCTTTCATCTCCATTATCTCCGGCTGATCGCTGACCAGCTCGGATTTCTCCAACAGATCGCAACCGGTAGCCGCCATTAAAACTGTTATCAAAAATAATAATTTAAGTTTAGCAAGCATGCTAGATAATTGTGAATTAGGCATTATTAATCAGGATTCGGTTATTTAATTAATAATTCCTAATTCGCAATTCTGATTTTATTTCCCTGCCAATTGCCCGCAAGCCGCATCAATCTCGTCCCCCAAACGGAACCTGGAGATGGCGGAGATACCGGCTCGGTTTAAAATCTTTTTAAAGCGCTCAACCCGCTCTGGCTCGGATGGAGAAAAAACTTTAGTCGGATTGTAGGTGACAAGATTGACAAAGCATAGCGATATCTCGGACAATAGTCCTGCCAATTCTTCTGCTTGGCGGTCAGAATCATTTATCCCGCTAATCATAACATATTCTAACATCACCCGGCGCCTGGTTTGTCCAATATAATCTTCAACCGAGCTCATAACTTTTGCCAACGGCTCGCGTTTGTTGATCGGCATTAATTTTGACCTCAAAGAATTGCTGGGCGCATTTAGAGAAATTGCCAAATTTATTTCCAATGATTCATCGACCAAACGATTGATGCCTGCGGTTATGCCGGAGGTGGAAATTGAAAAACGCCGAGCGCCAAGATTAAATCCATCCGGATCATGCAAAATATTGATTGCTTCCAGCACCCGATCATAATTCAACATCGGCTCGCCCATCCCCATGAAAACCACATTGGTTACCTTCTGCTGTTGTTTTTTGAGTTGGCGCGCGAAATAAAGAACTTGATCAACAATCTCAGCGCTGGAAAGATTGCGCTGGAAACCCAATTTGCCGGTAGCGCAAAAGCTGCACGCTAACGGGCATCCAACCTGCGAAGAGACGCAAACAGTATTTCTGCCGTCTTGATGATGCAATAAAACGGTTTCAATAATCCGCCCGTCAGCTAATTTTATCACCGCTTTTTGCGCTTCGCTTTTTTTCGCCTGTTTGACTTGGCCATCAATCGCCAACGGCAATTTTTCTCCCAATTCATTTCTCAGGACCAGGGGGAGGGTGGTCGCTTCCGCCCAATCTCCGATCAACTGGGAAAAAATCAATTGTTTAGCTTGCTTTAAACGGAAACCGGGCTGCCCGGCTAAATATTTTTTTAAATCATTAAAATTCATCTCAGTTTTTTGCAATGAAAGAATCGGCCACCTGATAAAAAACCTCCCGGTTTTTCTCCCATTGGCTTTCTATGCTGTTAAAAGACAGCCGCCACATTTCTTGATCTTTGCCCTTGATGAAAATAATCAACACGCGCAAATCAATGCCCTGCTGTGTAAATTTTGACTCCATGAAATAAGCGTCTTTCCCATTAATCTCTCGGCTTTTTTCCTCGGAAAAAATCACGCCCGTTATTAAGCCGGAAAAATTTTTTTTAAACTCTTTGGCCTGTTTGGCCACATTTTGCTCCTCAGTTTCACCGCCGACGATCGAAAAATAACTGCGGAAATTTTTTTGCTTTGCGATCGGATCATTAATAATCTCAGCTTGATTTACCGCGATGGCGGTTGAAGTGCCGGCTGCTTCCTTCGCTTCTTCCCAGCCAGCGGGCAAATCAATGGAAAAAGTTTCTTTATCAATTTTCATTTCAACTATTTTTTGATTTGCTATCAGAATTGAATCTGATAAACGTCCGTTCTTATAACTATCCGACTGTTTGAGTTGATAGCCAGCAAAGATCAGTCCGGCAGAAATTACAGACATCGTGGTAATAAATTTAAAATTTTTTGGCATAATTTTGATAACTACCGAAGTTTATTAAGCTATAAAGGTTATTGCTATATTTGGTAGTGTCGCTAACTTGGAGTAAAGCTTGAAAAATACTTGAAGCAAAATTCAAAAAAAATTGGCGACAGCCCCATTATACTATTAAACAAGGGTTATGTTGCTATTTGTGCAACAAAGCAGTTTAGAATTAATAGCTTATATTTTGTGATTTGAAGCGCAAATAGCAATCGCTAATGCATCAGACGCGTCATTCGGTTTTGGTATTTCTTTTAGGTTAAGCAATAATTTGACCATTTTTTGCACTTGAATTTTTTCCGCTTTACCATAGGCCGAAACCGCTTGCTTCACTTGGAGAGGGGTGAATTCGCAAATTGGCAATTTGTTTTGTTTAGCCGTCAAAATAACAACTCCGCGAGCATGCCCGACCACCAAGGCGGTTTTTACATTTTTACAGAAGAATAATTCCTCTACCGAAACCAAGACTGGCTGGTATTTCTTAATGATATTATTTAATTCGATGCTAAGTATTTCCAGCCGCTCGGGTAATTCTGATTTGACGCTGGTTTTGATAGAGCCACAGGCCAGACAAATTAATTTGTTGGCTTCGCATTTAATTACCCCAAATCCTGTATCGGCGATACCAGGATCAATGCCCAATATTATTTTTGAAGATTTTGTTTTTTTTGGCAACATTAATTTAGATATTTGCATTCGTATAATATTCCGTCACATCTTCATTGTCATCTAAAGCTTCAATAAATTTTTCCACTTGAGTTTTTTCCTCATCGTTTAAAACTAGAGCTTCTTTTGCTAGATATTCGATTTCTGCTGATTTTGTTATGATGTTTTTGCTGTCCAAAAATTGTTTGGTTTTTTGCAAATTACTCGGTTCGGTGTAGACAATAATACCCTCTTCTTCGGTTGCGACATCTTGAGCGCCGTTATCTACCAACTCTAACTCAAATTCATCTTTATTGATTGTCCTCAGCTTGTCGTTGGCGATTCTAATGACGCCTTGTTGGTAGAAGTTCCACATAACAGAACATAAGCCGCCGCCGATTTTAGAAAAAAGATGCTTGATTTCAGCGGCGCTTCTATTTTTGTTATCGGTTAAGGCTTTAATAATAAATTGAGACTTGGTCGGACCAACGCCTTCATATATCAGTTCTTCTATTGCCGCTCCTCCTCCTTCGCCCGTTCCGCGCTTGATCGCCCGTTCGATATTTTCCTTGGGCATATTTGATTCACGGGCCTTGTCAATCGCCATGCGCAGGCTAAAATTTATCACCGGGTCGCCGCCTTTTCTGGCGGCAATAGCTATCAGTTTTCCCAACTTGGTGAATATTGCTCCTTTTTTTGCATCTGCTACGGCTTTTTGCCTCTTGGTAGTTGCCCACTTTGAATGACCTGACATAGATGTATTAATTTCAAATTTCTAATTTTGGAATATTATTAAAATCAAACGTTGCCTGATGGGCTTAGAATAACACGAAAAACAGATAAAATCAAGGGTTTGTGGCTGGTTTCGACGTTTTTTATTTTTTGGGTGAATAAAATAAGAAAATGTTGATTTTTTATAATTATTTTGCATTGAAAAATAGAAAAAAAAATGGTAAAGTAAAGACATTAGTACAAAAATTATTTATTTTATGCAAAACCAATATATTTTTTATTTATTGATTTTATTAATTATCGGCGTTGTGTCAGTGATTATTATTTTATTGCGAAAAAAAGAAGCTGGCGACGGGGAAAAAATCGCTACCTTGATGGAACGTTTATCTCAATTGGCTGATCAAAACAAAGATTTGCGCCAAGTGTTGGACGCTAAGTTGACGGAAACTCATCGCGCCAACCAAGAACAGTTCGGCCAGACGACTAAAATTATTCAAGGTATTACCGGGCAGTCGGCAAAATTGATCTCTGAAGTGACTGAAAAATTAACCAAGTTGGACGAAACCAACAAGCAAGTGGTGAATTTTTCTTCACAATTGCAAAACCTGCAGGATATATTAAAAAATCCCAAGCAACGTGGCGTTTTGGGGGAGTATTTTCTTGAAGAAACCTTGAAAAATGTGTTGCCTCCAAATTCTTATCAAATGCAATATCTTTTTAAGGACGGTTCGATTGTTGACGCGGTAGTATTCGTTAAAGATAAAATTATACCAGTTGACTCCAAATTTTCTTTGGAAAATTATGAAAGGATTCTAAATGCTACTAATAGCGGATTGCGGGAAAAACTTGAGAAACAATTTAAATTGGATTTGAAATTTCGCATTGATGAAACATCTAAATACGTTAAGCCGTCAGAAAAAACTATGGATTTCGCGTTTATGTTCATACCCAGCGAGGCAATTTATTACGACTTGCTAGTTAATAAAGTCGGCGCTGTTCAGGTAAACACCAGGGATTTGATTGAATACGCTTTCAAGGACAGGCATGTGATTATTGTTTCTCCCACCTCATTCTTGGCTTATCTCCAAACCGTCCTTCAGGGTTTGCGCGCCATGCAGATCGAGGAAAGTGCCCAAGAGATAAGAGCAAACGTGGAGAAACTAGCAAAGCATATTTTGTCTTATGATGATTTCATGAAAAAACTCGGCTCTAGCATGAGTACCACGGTTAATCATTTTAATAACGCCTATCGGGAATTTAAAAAAATAGACAAAGACGTGATGAGAATCACCGAAAGCGAATCAAAGGTAGAGGCGATGTTAATAGACAAGCCAAAGTCAGAATAAGATTTAATCTCGGCATAATTGCTATGAGCCAGCAAACTACAAACAAGACTCAAGAAATCAAGGAGGCAATCATTAAGACGGTTGCTTTTTTTGATTTGTTCGATTTTCCATTGACAGTGATGGAGATATGGAAATTTTTGGAAGTAAAATGCGATTTGGAGGAAGTTATAAAAATATTAGACCAGTTGTTGATTACTGACCTAGAGAATCGGAACGGTTATTATTTTTTGCCAGGCAGATCGAGTATTTTAATTATCAGGCAAGAGCGCTATCGCTCCAGTGATCGTAAATTTAAGAAGGCTTTAAAAATCGCAAAAATTTTTCGGCTTTTCCCTTGGGTAAAAATGATTGCCGTCGGTAATATAATCGGCGCCCATAATATGAAAGATGGCAGCGATATTGATTTTTTTATCATTACTCAACCGGAAAGAGTGTGGCTGGTTAGATTTTTTTGCGCGTCAATCGCCAAGGCTTTAGACGTTCGTCCGGCTATCGGCAGAATGCGAGACAATATTTGTTTGAGTTTTTATATTAGTGAAAAAAATTTGGATTTGCATAGATTTTTATTGCCCGAGATTAAGGATCTGTATTTTACATATTGGCTGGCAGGTCTGACTCCTATTTATAACAGAGAAGATGTTTATAATCAATTAATTTCCGCTAATAGTTGGTTGAATAAAGCGTTGCCTAATTGGGAACCATCGGCCGGCAATTATCAGCGCATGATAGACAATAATTTTTGGAGTTTTATCTTTCTGCCAATTGATTGGTTTTTTGCTATTTTTGAGCCACTGGCTAAAAAATATCAGTTGTCGATTTTGCCGGAGCAAATAAGATCTGTCATGAACCAAGATAACAAAGTGGTTGTTAATGATAGAGTTCTAAAACTGCATGTCAATGATAGACGAGAAATGTTTAGCCAAAATTATCAAAAAAAGATAAATGAAATATTTAAACAAACTAATTGAATACGGTTTGTATTTATTTGTTTTACTGTTGCCCTGGCAAACCCGCTGGATAGTACGTCAAGGCATGATCAACGATGGATATTCGGAGTACTCGTCAATAAGTCTATATGGAGTTGACGTGCTACTGGTTGTTTTGATTTTATTATTTATGGCAACGAAATTTTCAATTTTTAATTTTCATTTTTTAAATAAATCAAAAATTGAAAATTCTAAATTTTCAATACCTGTTCTTTGGTGGTTGATTGCTTGTTTGGAACTATTCGTTTTTATTTCTATTTTATTTGCACCGGACAAAGTTTTGGCGCTTTATCGCTATGGGGTTTTTTTGTTGGGAGTTGGTTTGTTTTGGTTGATATCTTGCGCAGCCTACAGCAAGATCAAATTAGTTTATAGCCTGCTGGCGGGAATTTTTCTCCAAGCTTGCCTCGGTATCTACCAATTTGTTACCCAGTCGGGCTTTGCCTTCAAATGGTTGGGGCTGGCCGCCCACAACCCGGCTGACTCAGGAGCATCCGTTGTAGAAACCTTGAACGACGAACGCTGGCTGCGGGCTTATGGAGGGCTGGACCACCCAAACATATTAGGAGGCGTTCTTGTGGTAGGGATATTATTAGTTATATATTTAATTTTTAATCACGGAGATTTTGTTAAATTTCCAATAACCAATGACCAATTACCAAATAAATCCAAAATTCAAAATTTAAAATTTTATACTTTATACTTTATACTTTATACTTTTTATGTCGCACTATTTTTCACTTTTTCCCGAGGGGCGTGGCTTGCTTGTTTGGCGGGGATTCTGACAATGCTTTTAGTTTTATTCTGGCGCAAAGATTTAATCGGGCAAAAAAAATTGTTATCCATAATTTTACTGTTTGTTGTTATTGGCGGCGTCCTTACTTATTTATATAATAACCTAGTATTAACCAGGCTTTCACAGGATACGCGCTTGGAACAAAAATCAACGCAAGAAAGAATCTCGTCATGCGGCGAGGCCAGACAATTGATTAAGCAGCATCCTTTATTTGGCGTTGGTATAGGCAATTATACTTTGGCCATTAACCAGGAAATTAAACCAGGCCAGCCGAGCTATTATTATCAACCGGCACATAATGTCTTCCTTCTTGTTTGGGCGGAAATAGGAATATTGGGGTTTATATTTTGGTTATTAATTTTGGGGTACTTTATAATTTTCAATTTTCAATTCTCAATTTTCAATGAAAGTTTAAAAAATTTAAAATTAAAAAATTGCTTGAAAATTGAAAATTGTAAATTGGAAATTAAAAAGAATGAAAATCAGAAAAATAATTTGCTTATATTATCGTTATTTGTTGCGATGGTTGTTATGCTTATACCCGACCATTGGCTCTGGAGTTTACATTTTGGCGTGTTATTTTTTTGGCTGGTTATGGGCGCTCTGATACGTAAAGACGAACTAAGACTTGAACCGCAAAAAAGTTGAAAAATTTATCAATCTATGGTATTTTTTAAGGAGAATAATCAGTTAGATTATTCTTTTTATTAAAAATTTTTCAGGACAAAATATGGCGAGTGACATCAGAGAGCCGCTTAATTTAAAAGGTAAAAACAGTCAGCTAACCGGTCAGGGTTTTGGCGCGTTAAAACCGTCTCCTTCGAGTTCCCAAAATAAAAAAGATTTGCCAAAACCATCAGCCAAAAATGATTTGACCCTGGAAAAGATTTATCAGGAACATGGCGGCAGCGCGCAAGAAATGCGTAAACTGGCAAAACCCCAGCCTGGCAGCCGTTTTAGTTTTAATTTCAAGCTAGACGGAAAAAAGAAAAAGATTTTAATTATAGCGGCGATTACTGTTATCGTTTTATTGGGGTTAATCTGGCTGGTTGACAACTATCAATCGAATAAGAGCAAAGATGTCAAAGAAGTTGGTTGGTACGCAGTTAAATTGATTAACGGTGAAATATTTTACGGCCAAATTGGCAACACCGCCTCTGATCCGATTGTAATGGAAAAAGTATATTATAACTATGACCAACTGAAAGATAAGGCCAAGGAAGCCAACACCAGCGGCAACCTGCGCTTGGTAAAACGAGGCAAAGAAGCCTTTGGCCCATCCGGCACCATGAATATCGTGCGTTCGCAAATTGTTTATATGGAACCAATGAAAGAAACTTCCAAGGTTTTGCAGGCGATACTTGAATATGAAAAATAATAAATAATATTAAAATAATATGAGCGATCTAACAGCCATGGAAAAAATAGTTTCACTTTGTAAGCGCCGCGGCTTCGTTTTTCCGTCCTCGGAAATTTACGGCGGTTTTGCCGCGATTTATGACTATGGCCATTATGGCACACTGCTCAAAAACAATATTCGCGATTCATGGTGGCGGGCCATGGTGCAGATGAGGGATGATGTGGTGGGCTTGGATAGCGCCATCTTTATGCATCCGAAGACTTGGGTGGCGTCCGGGCATTTGGAGAGCTTTGACGATCCTCAGATTGATTGCCGTAAATGCAAATCCAGATTTAGAGCCGACCATGCCTTGGAAGAGCTTGGCGTTAACACGGACAAACAAACCATGGAAATTATTAATCAAGAGCTTGAAAAATTAAAACAGGATAAAAAATTAAAATGCGCTAATTGCGGTTCGGCGGACTTGACTCCAGCCAAGAGGTTTTCCTTGATGGTCAAATCAAATCTCGGCTCTCCTACCGACGAATTAACCGAAGAAAATGTGGTTTATCTTCGGCCAGAGACTTGTGGCGGTATTTATTTGGAGTACAAAAATACTTTAGACGCCACTCGTGTTAAGTTGCCTTTTGGCATTGCTCAAGTAGGCAAGGCTTTCCGCAACGAGATAGTGGCGCGCCAATTTATCTTCCGAACCAGAGAATTTGAGCAGATGGAAATGCAGTATTTTCTTAAGATGGAAGAAATAAAGGAAAAATATCAGATGTGGCGTGATGTTCGCTGGCAGTGGTATCTGGATAATGGCGTAAGCCCGGAAAAAATCAGATGGCACAAACATGAGAAACTGGCGCATTATGCTATTGATGCCTATGACATAGAATTTGATTTTCAATCTCTTGGTGGATTCAAGGAAGTGGAAGGTATTCATGCGCGCGGTGATTGGGATTTATCACAGCATGCTAAATTTTCCGGTGAGGATTTGTCGTATTTTGACGAGGTAACCAAGGAACGTTTTATTCCCCATATTGTCGAAACATCAGTCGGTTTAACTCGTTTGTTTCTATTATTCATTGATAATGCTTATACCGAAGAAGAGGTCAACGGAGAAACTAGAATGGTTTTGAAATTCGCCAAGCACCTAGCGCCAATCAAGATTGCTGTTTTCCCGTTACTCAAAAATAAACCGGACTTGGTGGCAAAAGCACGCGAAATTTTTAATTCTTTGCGAGGTGAATACATGTGCGAATTTGATGATAATGGCAATATCGGCAAGCGTTATCGTCGACAAGATGAGATTGGCACGCCCTATTGCCTGACGGTTGATTTCGACAGCTTGGAGAAAGGCGATGTGACAGTGCGCGACCGTGATACGATGGAACAGGAAAGGGTGAAGATTGACCAATTGCATGGATTTTTTAAAGAAAAGTTTAATAAATAAACACGATGAATCTTGAACGAGAGAAAAATATTAGCCAAGAAAGAGAAAATCCTTCTGAAGCAAAAATTTTTTTGCAACATTTAAAATTGACCTGGGATGATTTGCAAGGCAAAAAAATTGTAGAGGTTGGAGCTTCTTATGCAGAAATCGCGGCGGAAGCCAAAAAAAGAGGCATAACAGTATTTTCTTTGGATAAATACTCAGGCTACCAAGGAATAGCAGAAAGAAGCAACTATGTAGTGGGCGAAGTTGAAAATCTGCCTATAAAAAAAGAATCAATGGACATGATTGTCTCTATGCAGGGTCCGCTTAATCCTTGGTATGGAACAGAGGGAGAAATCAAGCAAAGGTTTAATGAATGCTGGCGATCCCTGACCGAAGGCGGAAAAGTTTATATTTGGCCAGCTTGGATAGAGAAAAGTTGGTCGGAAAATGAAAAAATTAGTTTAATTCATTCACTAATTCCTCATAGGCTTGCCCCGAGGTTACCTTGTAGGAAGGGCTTGGGAAACCTTGGGTTTCCCAA
>CAYUHZ010000018.1:0-16186 GCA_964444625.1 uncultured Gammaproteobacteria bacterium
TTATGAGATTTAAAACAATGCAATTCATTATAAAGCAAAAAAGAGTTCTTGGCAATGACCGAATCAAATGACCGAATCAAAATGGGTTACCAAATAAAAAACACCCGGTTTTGATTCGTAAAATTACGATTCAAAACCGGGTGTTTTTTATTTTCTAGATCTTGCCTTTCAGCGCGTCTTTTAAAGTTTTGCCGGTTTTGAATTTGGCGACTTTTACTTCTGGAATTTGGATTCTTTCGGTGGGGTTCTGGGGATTTACTCCACCGCGAGCGTGCCTGTTTTTAGCCATGAAGGTTCCAAAACCAGTAATAGTAACTTCGTTGCCGGATTTTAACTCTCCGATAATAATTTTTACCAAAGACTCAAGCATGTCTTCGGCTTGCTTCTTGTTGACCGTTGCTTCAACGGCAATTTTTTCAATTAAGCTTGCTTTATTCATAAATTTAGCTGGCGAATAGCCTGCTTATCCGGCTTGATTCGCTATATTATTTTATATTAATTAATTTGTTAATCGGTTTAATGCCTATGGCTTTGCCGCTTTTCTGGTTGAATGAAAGTAAAACGGCGGAAAAAATCGCTTCACCTTTTTCTGGCAGGACATGCGGATATTTAATCTGAGTCAAGAAAGTTTTTAAGATATTTTCTTTGCCGATTCCGATAATGCCTTGGTTGAAGCCGCACATGCCGACATCGGTAATGTAGGCAGTTTTTTCAGCGGTAAGCTGTTGATCTGCGGTCATAACATGAGTATGCGTTCCAACTATCGCTCCCACTCTGCCGTCAAGATGGCGCAACAAGCCGACTTTTTCCGAAGTCGCCTCACCATGTATATCAACAATTATAGCAGAGATGTTTTGCTTTGTAAAATTAGCCAAAATAGCATTAACGGCAACAAAAGGGCAGTCATAATCCATCGACATAAAAACTCGACCGATTAGATTTATCAGCAAAATATTGTCTTTTCCTTGGGTTATCAGGGCATAACCTTTGCCCGGGGCATTTTCAGGGAAATTAGCCGGACGGATAAGATCATTTCTTTTGGCGTATAGTTCTTCCGATTTTGGACCATCAAAAGAATGATCTCCGCCGGTAAAAAAATCAACCCCGGCAACCGCCATTTCATTTAAAGTCAGGTCGGTAACGCCTTTACCGTGGGCAATATTTTCCGCATTGGCGATAACGATATCAGGGCGGTATTGCTTTTTTACTTGTGGCAATATTTGCTTAGTCGCTTCACGGCCGAGTTTACCGCAGATATCGCCAATGAAAAGGATTTTAAGCATAAATTGAAAATTGAAAAATTTAGCGTGCGTATTCAATCACCCGCATTTCTCTGATCACGTTTACTTTGATTTCTCCGGGATATTTAAGTCCTTGTTCGATTTTTTTCGCTATCTCGCAGGCCAAATTGCGCGCAGCCAGGTCGTCAATTTCATCTGGCGTGACAAAAACGCGAATTTCTCTGCCGGCTTGAATGGCGTAAGACTTGTCAACGCCGGCAAAAGACACGGCAATTTTTTCCAGTTCTTCCAATCTCTGGATATATTGTTCGAAGGTATCATGTCTGGCTCCCGGCCTAGCGGCTGAAATAGCGTCGGCCACCTTGATAATGACCGAAACTAAACTTTTTGGATGATCGTCATGGTGAGTTTCAATCGGAGCAATAATTTCATCCGGCAGGTTGAATTTTTTGGCGATATTACCGCCGATTTCCGGATGAGTGCCCTGCACTTCGTGGTCAACTGCTTTGCCGATATCATGGAGTAAGCCGCTTTTTTTACATAAAGTGACATCCATATTCAGTTCTTCGGCTAGTAAGGCGGATAAGTGAGCCACTTCTATCGAATGGACCAGCGCGCTCTGACCATAGCTGGTGCGATATTTTAAACGACCGATGATTTGTATCAATTTCGGGTCAAAGCCTGTTATGCCAAGTTCATACATTGCTTCTTCCCCCGCCTTCTTGATGTCGATTGCCAAATCTTTTTTGGCTTGTTCAATTGCGTCTTCAATTTTGGTCGGATGGATGCGCCCATCTTTAATTAAATAATCCAAAGCCTTTTTGGCTATATGACGCCTGATTGAGGAGAAACCAGAAACGGTGATAGCATTGGGAGTGTCATCTACGATAATTTCAGTACCAGTGAGTTGCTCGATGACCTTGATGTTTCTGCCTTCTCGTCCGATAATCCGACCCTTCATTTCATCGCTTGGCAAATCAACTGTAGTGGTGGTAATTTCGGCAGTAAAGGTTGAAGCCAATCTTTGGGTGGCTCCGACTATCAGCTCTCTAGCTTTGTCGTCCAGCACGTCGCTTGATTCCTTCTCCAATTTTTGAATACGCGAAAAAAGATCGTCTTTAATTCCGCTTTCCACGTTTTTGTACAGCACTTCTCTCGCTTCATCTTTTGACATGGCTGCGATTTTTTCCAATTTAAACAATTGCTCTTCTTTGATTTGTTTGATTTTTTCTTTAACTTCCTCAACCTTGTTCACCTTGTCGTATAATTGTTGTTGTTTGTCCTGCAGTTCAAGCAGTTTTTGCGAGAACAAAGTCTCTCTTTTTTCCAGCCGATTTTGCAGGTTGTTTATTTCTTGCCTTCTTTTTTCCTCCTCATGCTTTGACTCCTCAATGATTTTTAAAGCCTTGTCTTGAGCTTCCAGCAGCATCTCTTTTTGCTTAGTCTTGGTTTCGACCAAGAGCTTGGAAGCTTTTGATTCGGCGCTGCTTATTTCAGTTAAGGCTTGTTTTTTGCGAAACCAATAACCAATAAAAAAACCGCCTACAGCGCCAATTGCCAGGTAAATAATTAAATCCATAAACGTAAGATCTGTTGTTGGAGGTTGTAGTTTACGGTAATAAATTAGTAATAAATTTATAATAAATGCTAAAAATCGTTTAAACTAAAGCTAAACCTGTTTTTTGTTCGTTTGCACTCAAAATAAATTTTTGACTTGCTAATTTATTTAAGTCCATTGCAATTAAGGGAAAATATTATTTTCGACCGTTATACTTACCGACAACAGAATTATTTAAATTAAACATTAATTACAGGAAATATCATAACATTTAGTTTTATTTTTGGCAATAGTATGTATCAGCGCGCATTGAGCCATAAATAATATTACTTTACTCCAATCGGTTGGGACATATAAAATATTACCGTAGCTATTAATAAATAACTATGGCAACTATATGACCAATATGACTAAGAGCCTGTCTAAGCTGAATGGACAATGACCGCAATAATCATTCCCAGCGTGTCCACTATGATGTGCCGCTTTCTGCCTTTTACCTTCTTGCCAGCGTCATAGCCACGAAGCCCCTTTTTTAGCGGTTTTTACCGATTGAGAATCAATAATACCGGCGGTTGGCTGCTTCTTTTTTCCGGCTTTCAATCTGACTTTATCGCGTAGCTTGTCATGCATTGTTTTCCATGTGCCGTCTTTCTTCCAAGTCGTGAAATAGCAATATACAATTCGCCAATCCGGGAAATCATTAGGCAATAGCCGCCAAGTGCAGCCGCTTTTCAGCAGATAGAAAATCGCATCAATGATTTCCCGCGCGTCAACTGATCGCGGACGTCCGCCTGGTTTTGATTTCGGTATCAAAGGAGCAATGATATGCCATTGCTCATCAGTCAAATCCGTCTCGTATTTTCTTCTTTTTTTATTTTGGTTTTGCATGAGGATATAAGTTAATTCTTATATTCTCATTTTACACCAAAATGAGCTTTTTAGACAGGCTCTAAGGCAGTTTGGCGATTTGGTTGAGCGAATATTTTCGATTAGCTGGAATCAGCTCGCTGTCTTTATCGGGAAAAAGTTTTTCAATCTTTTTCTCTTTAACTCTGATTTTAACGGCGATGTTCTGAGTGACGAGACTGCGATTTAATTTGACTAAATAATGCTTAATACAGAGCTGAATTACACAATCAGCATAGCGCTTTTTTGCTGCTCGAATCGATTCGCCCTTGCCATCAGTTGTTAAGTTTTTCAACGAATAATTGATCGATTTCAGAGTGTGAAAATAGTCATTGAAAACTTTTATGCTTTCGCTGTCGCCGAATTCAAAATGATGCAAATCATGACTTTCATAATCCGCACCCCAGAGCAACACCTTGCCGCGTTTCACTTTTTGCCGTTTTCTGGATTTGGGAATTTTACCGATAATCGCTAAACAGCCATCGAGATCGATTGATTCTTTGGCGGGAGCGTATTTGCCGTCAACAACCAGATTGCCCGAATATTTCAGTTGATCAAAAACTTTCTTGGTCAGATCGAGATTATCCGGCAAATTGCCGATTTTAGAATTCACAATAATTAAAAAGCGACCAAACGACTACGCTACCTAATTTGTATAAAGTTAGTCATAGGAATGGAACAAATTTAATTATTAGCGCCACTAATAATTAATAGCTTATTTGTTCCATTTTCTTTATATAACAATAGAGGTCGGGTTTTTATTTTGGGGAAAGTATGATAAAATTTTAATGATAGGGCTTACGCGTTTGGCGCTATTTTTATAACTTATTTCAGAAATTACTTCGCATAATGCCAAACGGTAAACCTTAAATTAAAAACCAATCAATTTTATGACCAAACAAACTTGCATTATTTCTTTGGGCGGTTCTCTTATAGCCCCGCTATCAGGTATTGACTGGAGGTTTTTAAAAAAATTTCGCGTTTTGATTTTAAGCCAAATCAAGTTAGGCAATAAGTTTTATATTATTGCCGGCGGCGGCGCCACGGCTAGAAATTATATTCAGGCCGCCAACAAAGTGGTGGAGTTAACGCGTGATGATTTAGATTGGCTGGGCATACATTCAACCAGATTAAACGCGCATTTGTTGCGAACGGTTTTTCGCAACGAGGCTCATCCGGAAATAATCACCAACCCCACCAGAAAAATACAATCCAAAAAGAAAATTATTATTGCCAGCGGCTACCGGCCGGGTAATTCCACTGATTATGTCGCGACCTTGATCGCGGAAGGATACGACGCTAAAAAAATCATCAACCTGTCTAATATCAATTATGTCTGCGACAAGGACCCGCGAAAATTTAAAGAGGCAAAAAAACAACCAAGGATGGATTGGCCTGCCTTCAGGAAATTGGCAGGAGACAAATGGGATCCAGGGCTCAATGCTCCTTTTGATCCGATAGCTTCCAAAAAATCTCAAGAATTAAAGCTGGAAGTGGCGATTATGAACGGTAAGAAATTGAAGAATCTGGAAAATTATCTGGCGGGAAAAAAATTTATCGGTACGGTAATCAAGGATTAATTCTTTATCTCAAAAATTTTTTTGGCTGACAAACGCCCTCGACATAAGCCATATTTTGCCCAGCGGATTGCGAGATTGTTAAAAAGCCTTATCAAGCCGGCATGTTAAGGAATTTCAAATAAAGCATGGTTGGAGAAATTGGTCATTGGTTCCGAATGGGGGATGCGGGAGAAATAATCAAAGATCATGAAAGCTTGGAAATGCGATTTAACAATCAAGACAGCGGATTGTTCAATTGTTGGTAATATTTTTAATAGTTTAAAGCTTTTAGTTAAGATTCAAATAAAAACGTTTTTTGATTGAATGTTTTTCAATCAAAACAATATTTGTATTATTTGGTTTTTTATGACCAAGCGGCGAGTGTTAATTTTTTTAACTATATTCTTGATTGTTGGCTCTTTTTTTGGTCGCTTCTTTTTTGAAGAAGGGGCAAGCGCATCAAACCATCCGGTCATCATCTCGCAGATTATGATCGGTCAGAATGGGGCGGCAAACAATGAATTCATAGAACTTTATAATACAACCGGACAAGACGTTGATCTGTCCGGTTTTAGCTTGAGGAAAAAAACTCAATCAGGCGCAGAAAGTGCCTTGGTTAGCTCCGCCAAATTTTCCGGCACGATCCCGGCTTATGGATTTTTTTTGATCGCTCACGCCAATTATCAGGCGGCAATTAGCGCCGACTTGCCTTATTCATCGGCCAGTTATTTTATCTCTGCCAATAATTCGGTTTTATTATATAATTCAAGCGGATTGTTGTTGGACGCTGTCGGCTATGGCGGAGCTATTTTTTTTGAGACCCAAGCAGCGTCAGAGCCAGCGGCCGGCCAAAGCATCTCTCGCAAGATTTATAACAGCACAATGCAAGACAGCGACAATAACGCCAATGATTTTGAGCTGATCTTGTCGCCATTTCCCAGAAACAGCCTGAATTCAAGGTTATCGCCCATTGCGGCCGGCGAAGAATATTCTAACGATACTAATAACTCTGAGCCGATTGAGACGAGAGTACCTGACAATCAAGCAAGCAGTGCTATTGTTCAATTTCCGACAGCAACTCGTTTTACCCCAGGCCAAATTTTGATCAACGAATTCGTATCAGACCCAGCGGACGGAGAAACAGAGTGGCTGGAACTGTGCAATGCCACAAATCAAAAAATTGATCTGTCCGGCTGGATCATTGAAGAAGGCGGCGGAGCCAAGACTAAGATTAACGGTTTTATAGAAAGTAACCAGCAACGCTATTTGGTATTGGAAAAAATCAGCGGCAATCTCAACAATAGCGGCGATTTGATAATTCTGCGCGATCCAGCAGGCAATATCATTGACCAAGTGTCTTATGGCAATTGGCAAGATGGAAATTTCTCTGATAATGCGCCATCAGTATCTGATCCGGCAAGCGTTGCCAGAATTTATGATTGCCGCGGCAGTTTCAATAATGCTCTGGATTTTTCAGCGACTATCAAGCCGACTAAGGGCGGAGCCAATATAATCTTAGCCGATCAGGAGGAAGATCAAATGGAAAAAATCGAAGCTTATGATTATAATAATAATGTTTATTTATCAGAATTGCTCCCCAATCCGGAAACTCCTGATTCCGAGGGTGAGTTTATTGAACTGTATAACAATAGCGACAAGGCGGTAAATTTGCATGGCTGGAAAATAAGCGATTTAAGCGGAGCGAAAATATTTTTGGAAAAAGCCGCTACTAGCACAGTTTTGTCCCCTTGGTCTTTTTTGGCGATTTTCCGTCCGCAAAGCAAGATTGCTTTAAATAACGGCAGTGAAACAGTAAATCTTTTCCGTCCGGCAGAAGACAGGCCTTTTCGTTCGGTAAAATATGAAAAAACGGAAGAGGGAGAGAGTTATAATTTGGATCTGGAATGCATCAAATCTGGGCAAGCGAACTGTTTGTGGCGCTGGAGCAAAACAGTTACTCCGGGGGAAGCAAATATTTTTTCAACGTCTAACCGGCCTCCAGTAGCTTATTTTTCTTGTCCGGAAAGCACCCTAGTCGGACAACCGGTTTTGTTTGACAGCGAAGACAGCATTGATCTTGACGAAGATAAACTGAGTTTTGCCTGGGATTTTGGCGACGGATCAAAAAACGTCTTAGACAACCCCGAACATACCTATTTTAAAGCTGGAACCTACAAAATAAAACTCGTCGTCAGCGACGGCAAGAGCGAAGCAAGAAAAGAAAAAAGCATAGTGGTGCTGGCAGATAAAAATTTCGCGCCCACCAGCAAAACCATGCAGCAAAATTCAGCAAGTGTTCCGTCCTTATTATTCAATGAAATTTTGCCCAACCCGATTGGCTCGGACGCGGAATTAGAATGGATAGAATTAAAAAATCACGATAATATTGAAATCAGTTTGGCCGGTTGGAAAATAGAAGCAGTGGATAGCGGCAAGAAATATATATTTCCTCAGAATCTGAAGTTGAATCGGGGCGGATATTTTTTACTGGAGAGAGGAGCCAGTAAACTAACCTTAAATAACGACCGAGGGGCTTTTCGTCTTTATAGCGATCTTGACGAACTGGCCGATGAATTGGCATACGGCAAAGTAATTGAAGGAGAATCATACGCCAGAGGAGAAAATGGCAAATGGTTTTGGACAACCAAAATAACTCCCGGCGAAGATAATATTATTCAAGTAGCTAGCAGCCAAGGGTCAAAGACCGCGCAACCACAAGTTAAGGGCGTTCGTCTTGATCCGGCTATCGATCTTGATTATTTTAGTTTAACCGAAATTAAAGAAAAAGAAATCGGCGAAAAGATAGCAACTAGGGGATTGGTGGCGGTGGAGCCGGGGATTTTGGGCGCGCAATTTTTTTATTTGGTTAGCTCTCCCGATGAAGCGACCAGCTCGGTCGGCATTCAGATTTATAATTATAAAAAAGAATTTCCCCAGCTCAAAGTCGGCGACTATTTGGAAGTAAGCGGAGTAATCGCGCAAAGCGGAGGTGAATTGAGAATAAAAACAGCAAACAAGGAAAATATGAGGATGATTGAACACAGAGCGGAGCCGATACCGCAGAAATTTGCTTGCGATGAGCTTGACGACGACAATCTTGGCCAGTTGATAGTTTTGGCCGGAACAATCACAGACAAAAAATCGTCAACTATTTACCTTGACGACGGTAGCGATGAAGTTTTGGTTTATTTAAAGAAAACCGCAGGCATTAACACCAAATCAATCAGAGAAGGAGACAGTTATTCTATCGCCGGCATTGTTAGCAGGACAGCTTCCGGCATTAGGTTGTTGCCAAGATCAAATCAAGATTTTGTCTTATTAGAAAATGAAGAGCCAGAACTGGGCTTAATCAAAACAACTGTTTTAGGCGAACTGCCCGCAACCACCACTTGGCTGTTGGAAGGGAGAAATAAACAGCGAGAAGAGCTCAAATATTGGCTGGTTTTAGTTTTTACCTGTTTGGTTCTTGTTGCTGTTTGGTTGGTTAGAAATAATCGTTCAAAAAAGGCAGTTTGACTGGTTCGACCGAAAAAAGACTATTTGGCTTAAGTTAAATTTTTGGCGCCTGATTTACCAAAAAATTTGGCAAATCATTTTGAATCTATTTTTGCGATTCATTCTCCCATGAATGCGCAACAGATTCTTTGGAATTGTGCTACTGCCATCGATGGAATTATTGGTATTTAGTTTTTCCGCCCCTTTAATCATGGTTTTTTTTCTGTTATAATAATTTTATGAAAGAAAACATTGATCCAGGCATGCATACCGCCGAACATATCCTGAACCAAACTATGATAAGATTGTTTGCTTGCAAGCGTTGTTTTTCTGCTCATATTGAGAAAAAGAAATCAAAATGCGACTATTATTTTGACAGGAATTTAACAGCCGAAGAATTGTTGAAGCTTGAAGCCGGAGTAAACGAGGCGTTAAAGAGCAATTTGCCGGTAACCGAAGAAATTGTGACACTGGAAGAGGCAATGAAAAATTTTGACTTGAAAAGGGTGCCAGATGGTCAAATGAAAATTAGGATAATAAGAATTGGCGATTACGATGCCACAACTTGCATCGGCAATCATGTCCATAACACAAAGCAGATAGGTGGGTTTAAAATTATTTCCACCGATTGTAATGAAGGGATTCTGAGGATAAGATACAAACTGGAAAATTACAAATTTTGAACTTAAAACGCCTTACCGGCTTTATTTTTTAGTTGGCACGAGAATTTAGAACATTTGATTTAAAATTATTTGATTTAGATATTAGAATTAAGAATTTAACAACAAAGATATGTTAAAATCAGAAATTCGCAAAGATTATTTTCAAAATAAATATGTTCTACTCACGCCCAAGAGATTGCAACGCCCCCATGATATCAACGAAGAAACTATTATTTCACGTACCGGTGTTTGCCCGTTTTGCCCCGATAGCGTGAAAAGCAAGAATATTTTAGAAGAAATTAAAATCGGAACCGATAGAATCATCAGTATCAAGAATATTTATCCGGCAGTATCTTTGACCAATCGCCATGCTTATGGCGAGCAGGAAGTGGTAATTGAAACCAGAGATCATAACAAAGAATTGTCCGACTTGAAAGAAGGGCAGATTGAACATGTCCTGCGGATGTATGCCAAAAGGACGGAGATTATTAGCTGCAATAAAAGCATTGATTATATTTTGTGTTTTAAAAACCAGGGCTCAAAAGCGGGAGCTTCTATCGTACATGCCCATTCGCAGATATTTGCCACCGAATTGTTGCCGCCCGACATTGCCCATGAGTTGGAAGATGCCAGAACTTATTATGGTAATCATGGCAGCTGCGTTTATTGCGATATTATTAAAAAAGAAATGTCTTCTCCAAGAAAAATTTATGAAGACAAGTGTCTTGCGGTTTTTGCTCCCTATGCCAGTCGTTTCCACTACGAAGTTTGGATTTTTACCAAGAGGCATTTGGATAACATCACTAAGTTTAATAGCAAAGAATTTGCTTCAACCGCTAAAATTCTGAAAAAAATTCTAAATAAATTAAAAGATATTGATTTATCTTTCAACTATTTCTTGCATCAAGCGGTATCATGCAGCGATCAGCATTTTTATTTAAAAATACAGCCACGCGATAGCGTTTGGGCCGGGGTAGAGCTTGGTTCCGGCTTGGTTATTAATTCGGTTTTGCCTGAAGAAGCAGCAGGGTATTATCAGGGGTAGTTTTTATTTTATAAGCGCTCACTATTCAAAAATCAATTTTTTAAATCATTTATTCCTTATAGGCTTGACTTGAGGTTTCCTTGCAAGGAAGAGTTTGAGAAACCATTGGTTTCTCAAATAAAAAAATTTTCCTTGGGATACCTCGTGGGCTTGCCCCGAGGTAGTTCATTAATTCCTCTTGGGTTTGCCCTGAGGTAATTCATTTAAAACGGACACTTGTCCAATATGAGGCGGACTGATACATGCCCTTGACATCATCACTCTTTTAAAATAAAATAAAGTTAGGCTAGATGTATTTATTACAATCTAGCCTTTTTTCTTAATTAATAGTTAAAGATAAATTTTATGTCTGAAATAATCAGCGCAATGAAGCAAATTTGCGATGAAAAAGGATTGAGCATGGACGCGGTTATTGCTACCATTGAAGCGGCCCTCGCGGCGGCCTATCGCAAGGATTTTGGCGAAAAAAATCAAAATATCAAAGTTCAATTTGATCCAGAAACGGGAAAATCCAAGGTTTATGATGTAAAAACCGTAGTAGAAGATATGCCTGAAGAACTGGAAACCGAAGACGGCAATGTGCCCGAAGGAGAAAAAGCCGGAGAATACTCGTCAAAAACACCAGCCCAAGAGGAAGGTGAAATTAAAGCCGAAGCAGTGAAAAAAATAGCAGAAGAACAGTCTGGCGAGACCTTAACAGAGGAAGTGCGACGTTTTAACCCCAAAACCGAGATTCAAATCAAAGACGCTAAGTTAATGAAAAAAACCGCTAAAGTAGGGGACGAAATCAAGACCAAGCTAGAGGTGCCTGATGAATATGGACGCATGGCAGCCCAAACAGCCAAGCAGGTTATTATCCAAAAACTGCGAGAAGCGGAGCGAGAAATGGTTTTTAGCGAATTTAAAGATCGCGAACATGAAGTGGTGGCCGGAGTGGTGCAGCGCCGCGAGGGCAGAAACGTGTTGGTGGATTTAGGCAAATCAGTTGGTATTTTGCCTTACGAAGAACAAATACCAAGCGAAAGATACGTGCCAGGAGCAAGGGTTAAGATTTATGTCAAAGGCGTTAATATGACTCCGCGCGGTCCAGAAATAGTTTTGTCTCGTACTTCAGATGAAATTTTGAAAAAAGCTTTTTATCTTGAGATTCCAGAAATTTCCAATGGTTTAGTTGAAGTCAAGGCAGTAGCGCGCGAAGCCGGCAGCCGTTCAAAAGTGGCGGTTATCGCCCTGAGCGATAGTGTTGACCCGATCGGTTCGTGCGTCGGGCAGAGAGGGGCGAGAATCCAAACGATTATTGCCGAACTGGGGGGAGAAAAGATAGACATTATCGAATATAGCGATGAGCCGATTAAGTTTATCGCCAACGCCTTATCACCGGCGAAGATTATCGGCGCGGAAATTGATCAACGGGAGAAAAAAGCTTTAGTAAAAGTCACCGAAGACCAACTGTCTTTGGCGATTGGCAAGGATGGACAAAACGTCCGTCTAGCCGCTCGTTTGACCGGCTGGAAGATCGATATCGCCGGAGACGGAGTTAAGAAAAAAGAAGAGGAAGCGGCAGAAGAAAGCGCCGATGAAGAAAAAAGCGAGGATAAAGTCGAAGAATAATTGGCGCAGCATTTATAAAATTTTTAAAAAGTCAAAAAATAATTAAATCAAAATCTATGTCCACAACCACGTTATTTGTTTTGGGCAGTGCGCTATTCGCCATCTTGTACGGGGCGATCCTGATCAGGTTGGTGTTGCGCTTGTCCGCGGGCAATGAAAAAATGCAAAACATTGCCCAAGCGATACAGGAGGGAGCGAAAGCTTATTTAAATCGCCAATATCGGACTATCGCCGTAGTTGCGGTGGTTTTGTTTGTTGGTATCGGCTTGGCCCCAGGTTTGGGTTGGATTACGGCTTCAGCTTTCTTGCTAGGCGCTGTCTTGTCCGGGCTTGCCGGCTATATTGGCATGAATATTTCCGTCAGAGCCAATGTGCGCACGGCGGAGGCGGCTAGAGCAAGCATGCAAGAGGCTTTGTCAGTCGCAGTCAGAGGAGGAAGCGTTACCGGTATGCTTGTCGTAGGATTGGCTTTGCTTGGTACGGCTGGATTTTTTTATATTACCAAGGACATCCAAGCTTTGATCGGTTTGGGTTTTGGCGGTTCGTTGATTTCAATTTTTGCCCGTTTGGGGGGCGGTATTTTTACCAAGGCTGCTGATGTCGGAGCCGATTTGGTCGGCAAGGTAGAGGCCGGCATCCCGGAGGATGATCCGCGCAACCCGGCGGTAATCGCCGATAATGTTGGCGATAACGTGGGCGACTGCGCCGGCATGGCGGCAGACTTGTTTGAAACATATGTTGTTACTTTGATCGCCACCATGATTCTCGGCTCGTTGCTGTTCGGCGATGCTTCCAACGCGGTGATTTACCCCTTGATTATCGGAGGCGTTTCCATTGTCACTTCTATTATCGGAACTTTTTTTATCAAGCTTGGCAAGAATAACAACATAATGGCGGCCTTGTACAAGGGGTTGATTGTGGCAGGTGTTTTGGCGGCCGCGGCTTTTTATCCAATCACTAAGTGGATGATGGCCGGTAACGGGCAGTATAGCGTAATGAATCTTTATTTAGCATCTTTGGTCGGTTTAGCAATCACTGCCGCAATGGTGGTGATAACCGAATATTATACTTCAACTAAGTATCAGCCAGTTAAATCTATCGCCGAGGCTTCTAAAACCGGACATGGCACGAATATTATCGCCGGTTTAGCCGTATCGATGAAGTCAACGATGTGGCCGGTTTTAGCGATCGTAGCAGCTATTTTGGGGGCATATTATTTTGCCGGTTTGTATGGCGTGGCAATAGCTGCCATGTCCATGCTTTCTATGGCTGGGATTATCGTTACCATTGATTCATACGGACCGATTACTGATAATGCCGGCGGTATTGCCGAGATGGCCGAAATGGGAGATGCCGTTCGTTCAGTTACCGATCCGCTGGATGCCGTGGGCAACACCACTAAGGCGGTAACCAAGGGTTACGCCATCGGCTCGGCAGCTTTAGCCGCGCTGGTTTTATTCGCTGATTTTACCCATAGCTTACCGGAAACTTTCCAGTTTTTAATCAACGAACCGCGAGTTTTGGCCGGTTTATTTATCGGTGGCTTGTTGCCTTATTATTTCGCCGCTCTCTCCATGCAGGCGGTAGGCAGGGCGGCCGGTTCGGTGGTAGAAGATGTCAGGGCGCAGTTTAAAGAAAAGCCCGGCATTATGACTGGCGGAGATAAGCCTGATTACGGTCGAACGGTTGATATAGTTACTAAAGCGGCGATTAGCGAAATGATTATTCCAGCCTTGATTCCGGTGCTAGTCCCGATTTTGGTTGGCTTTGTGCTTGGCATCGAAGCCTTGGGCGGTTTGTTGGTAGGCTCCATTATTACCGGGATTTTCGTGGCAATTTCTATGACTTCGGGCGGGGGAGCTTGGGATAATGCCAAGAAATATATTGAAGAGGGAAATTTCGGCGGCAAGGGGTCTGACGCCCACAAGGCGGCTGTGACCGGCGATACAGTCGGTGATCCATACAAGGACACTGCCGGTCCAGCAATCAACCCGATGATCAAGATCTTAAATATTGTCGCGCTGTTAATAGTGGGGATGCTGTTGTAAAGGGCTATGTTGTTATTTATTGAAAAACGGATATAATTTTCAGTTTTCAATTCACAATTTTCAATGAATTATCGATGTTTAAATTTTCAATTTGTCTAATTGAAAATTGAGGCTTCATTGAAAATTGATTTTTGTAAATTGTAAATTTAAATAGGTTTGTCGTGGATAAAAAGTCAGATATATTTTTAGTTTTAAAAATAATTTATAATTATGAAAATAGAAAAGAAGGACTTAGGCAAGTCGCAAATTGAATTAACGGTGGAGTTATCAATTGAGGAATTCAAGCCGTATATTATTCGTGGCGCAGAAAAAGTCTCGCAAGAAGTGAAGATTGAGGGTTTTCGTCCGGGCAAAGCGCCATATGATATCCTGAAAGCCAAGATTGGAGAGATGACGATATTAGAAGAAGCGGCGCATTTAGCGGTCAATAAAACCATCGAAAAGGTTATAACCGAACAGTCCGAACGAGAAGCGATTGGCCAGCCTCAGGTGAATATCACAAAATTGGCTCCTGACAACCCATTGGAATACAAAGTGACAGTAGCGATGTTGCCGCAAATTTCTCTGGGGGACTTCAAAAAAGCCAAAGTCAAACAGGAAAAAAGCGAAGTGGGCGATCATGAGGTGGGCAAATTGATTGATGAGTTGCGCGAAATGAGAGTCAAAGAAGCTGTTTCCGAGAAGGAAGCGCAAGGCGGCGATAAGGTTATGGTTAATATTAGGATGTTCTTGGATAAAGTTCCTTTGGAGGGAGGCCAAGCTCAAGACACCCCGATAATTATCGGCAAGAATTATGTTGTTCCAGGTTTTGACAAAAAAATAATAGGAGCAAAGCGAGGAGAAAAAAGAGAGTTTGAATTAGTATATCCAACCGACCATCATCAAAAAAATATTGCCGGCAAATTGGTTGAATTTACGGTTGAGGTAAAGGAAGTTTACAACAGAGAATTGCCTGAAGCCAACGAAGATTTTGCCGCCGGTTTTGGTGTAAAAAACATGGAAGAATTAAAAGCTAACATTAAAAAGAGTTTGATAGACGAAAAGACGCGCAAGGCTGCGCAAGCGGCTGAATTGAAGATATTGGAAAAAATAGTCGGAGAAACCAAGTTTACTGAAATTCCGGAAATTTTGGTTAATAACGAGGCAAAGACCATGATTGCCGAGATGGAGTATTCCGTCGAAGCGCAAGGCGGGAAGTTTGACGATTATTTGGCTGGCTTAAAAAAAACCCAAGAGCAATTTACTTTGGATTTATTGCCGGAAGCGATCAAGCGTGTTAAAGCGTCGTTGGCAATCCGCGAAATTTCCAAGCTTGAGAATATCAAAGTTGAGCCAGCAGAAATAAATCAAGAGATTGATTCCTTGATCAAACAATACAAAAACGATTCTGATATCACCGCCAAAGTAAAGAGCGACGGTTACCGCCGTTACTTGGAAAATGTTATGACTAACCGAAAGGTGATTGAGAAGCTGAGAGAGTGGAATGTGGAAAATTAAATTTTTTTAAAAAAACACTGCTTCATATTTTATTTTAAACAGAGTTTTGCTAAGCGCTGTAAATAAAAAATCAACCTACAATGAATTTTTAACTAAATTTAGCATTGAACATTGTAAATTGATAACTGAAAATTAATATGACGGTACTAGCCGCCAACAAACGAGCCCATTTTGATTATGATATCAAAGAAACCTTTGAAGCCGGGTTGGTTCTGGCTGGTCACGAAGTTAAAGCAGCCAAAACGGGAACGGTTAGTTTAAAAGGAAGTTTTGTGACTTTAAAAACAATGCCAGGGAAAGATTTACCGGAGGCATTTTTGACAAACGCCCATATTGGTCTTTATAAGCACGCTGGCAATATCACAGACTATGAACCCACGAGACCGAGAAAACTTTTGCTTAAAAAAAGCGAAATCAGATATTTGATTGGCAAGAAGCAGGAGCAGGGGTTGACACTGGTACCAATCAAAATGTATACTAAGCGTAGTTTTGTAAAAATAGAATTTGGTGTCGGCAGAGGCAAGAAGAAATATGACAAAAGAGAAGATATCAAGAAAAAAGACA
>CAYUHZ010000019.1:0-15152 GCA_964444625.1 uncultured Gammaproteobacteria bacterium
AACAGACTTTCGAAAAACCTGCGGTTTTTCTCAAGTCTCATATTAATAAATTATTATTAATTAATTCAAATAAGCAGGACTTACCGTTTGACATTATGCGAAGTAATTTTTGAAATGAATTATAAAAATTCAGCCTATTTTTATATCTAGAATTAGATTATTTTCTAAAAAGTTATAAAAATAGCGCCAAACGCATAAGTCCTAATAAATATAAAAAATCATAAATTTAACTCAATATGATTTATAGCAAAAAGGTAATAGCTCATTTTCAACAACCTCATAATCAAGGGCAGATCAAGGACGCAGATGCTATTGGCCAGGTTGGCAATCCGGTTTGTGGCGATGTAATGAAAATTTATTTAAAGGTAAAAAATAAAAAAAGAGAAGAAAAAAATCAGTCGGTCATCAGTCAGATAAAGTTTGAAACATTTGGTTGCGCCGCTGCAATCGCCGTTTCATCAGCCCTGACCGATATTGCTAAAGGTAAAACCTTAGCTGAAGCTTTGAAGATTAAAAAAGACAATATACTAAGAGAGTTAGGCGGTTTGCCACAGGCAAAAATTCATTGTTCCATGTTGGCCGTCGAGGGTTTGCATTTGGCGATTAAACAATATTTACAAGTAAAAAATTAAGATGATTCATATGATCAAAAAAAATACTAAAAAAATCGAAAAAAAAGATATCGGCAAGATCGAGGCAAAAATCAGAAAAGTAATTGAAAAAATTCGTCCTTCTTTGCAGATGGATGGAGGTGATTTGCATTTTGTTAGCTTTGATCAAGCCAAAGGCTTGTTGAAAGTTGAGTTGCTTGGCAGATGCGCTCATTGCCCAATGTCGCAAATGACCATGAAGCTTAACGTTGAAGCGAAAATCGTCAAAGCAGTGCCGGAAGTAAAAACAGTGACCGCGGTAGATTTAAGTTTATGAAAAAAACATATTTTGATCATAGCGCCACTACGCCAATCGACAAAAAAGTGCTAGCCTCGATGCAGCCTTATTTTTATAATGATTTTGGCAATCCTTCGTCTTTGCATGGTTTTGGGCAAAAAGCGATTGCCGCAGTTGACCAGTCAAGGGCGGAAATAGCTAAAACTTTAAATTGCCAGGACCAGGAAATCATTTTCACTTCTGGCGCAACCGAAGCTGACAACTTGGCGATTTTCGGCTTTGTTAAAGCCATGGAAGAGAGAGGTGAAAAAAATATTCATATTATCACTTCGGCCATTGAACATCCCGCCGTCTTAGAACCTTGCCGATCCTTGGAGAAAAGGGGTGTTAGAGTTACTTATTTAACGGTTAATAATAAAGGTTTGATAAATCTTGAAAAATTGAGACAGGCGATTGACGATCAGACAGCGCTAGTTTCTTTGATGTACGTTAATAGTGAGATCGGAAGTTTGCAACCGATCAGAGAGGCGGGCAAAATTATAAAAAAAATTAATGAAGTTCGATTAAAAAATTGGGAACGTAGGCGTCCAGCGGAAAGAGCGGAAAAACCAAGAAAAATATTTTTTCATAGCGATGCGGTGCAGGCAGCGAATTTTTTCACTTGTGATACCAAACACCTACATCTTGATTTGATGTCCTTATCGGGTCACAAAATTTACGGTCCCAAAGGCATCGGTGTCTTGTTTGTAAAAAGCGGTACACCGTTATCAGCCATTCAATTAGGCGGTCATCATGAAAACAATCTTCGTAGCGGCACCTTGAACGTCCCAGGAATTGTTGGTCTGGCAAAAGCTCTAAGTTTAAGCCAAAAAAATAAAGAGAGAAATAGCGAAAAAATATCAAAAATAAGAGATTTTTTTACAGAGAACATCAAACAGAAAATACCGAATCTGTTAATAAATACGCCATTGGCGAGTTCTTCTCCTTCTCATGCTAATATTACTTTTATCGGCGCAGAAGGGGAGTCAATTTTAATCGCCCTTGATTTATTGGGGGTGGCAGTTTCTACTGGTTCAGCCTGCGCATCAGGCGACTTAAAAGCTTCGCCGGTATTGCTCGCTATGGGAATTAAAGAAGAGTTGGCTCATGGAACTATTAGGTTTACTTTTGGTAAATATACCAGCCTTAAAGAAATTGAATATTTATTTAAAATTTTACCGCCAATAATTAAGAAATTAAGAAAAATATCACCCCTGCATTGATTTTATAAAAACCACGACTAAAAAATTAGGGTTTTATAAAATCAATGAATTTTGAGTTTTTTTATCAACTTGTTCAATCAAAGGGATTATCAGTTTTTTTAATGATTCGTAAAGTTTTTTTTGTTTCAATTTTTTCCATAATTGATTGGAATTTTTTCATGTCAATCGATTCGTTTGCAACTTCTTTTTTTAGAACTATTATTTCTTCTGATTCTCTGATGGTTTTATAAAAATTTTGGTAAAGAAAGAAACCTAATACAAAAAAGGCGGAAATACCCAAAATAAAAGACAAGAAATATAACCAAAAAATCATTCTTTTTAAAGTAAAAATTTGAATTTTGTTTTTTTCCATAAGTTAACGCCAATAAGTGTCGGCTGCGATTGACATGCTGGTCATTATCTCGTTGTCATTTGGCCGATCAAGCGAGATGATCTTTTCTGAAGCAGACAGCTCTATATTGCGAATATTTATATAATAAGACAAAGTTTCTAAGTCGTGCAGATATTGGATTTGTTTTTTGAACTCCCCTTCCGTGATCAGTAAAAGAATGTTTTTTTGAAAAATTTTTTCGTCTGCATGTTCTGGCTTTAGGTTGATTTTTTGCCGCAATTGATTTTTTGCCGCAATATCCTCGATGGTGGTTATGAATTCCAGTTCCCTGTTTTTACTGATAAAAACTTGGTCGATTTTTTTTAATTGAGATTCTATTTCTTTGAGGTTGTTGTATAGTTTTTTAAAACTTAAGCCTTGTTGATATTTTTTTTCCACGTCTGCTCGTTGATTACCGATGTTATCTGCAAGCTGATTAATATCGTTAATGGCTGGCATAATAATAAAATAAAAAACAGTAGCTAAAAAAATCAGCAAGGCAAATAAGCTAATAATAATTTTTTTCTTTAGTTCTATATTCATTTTATTATCTAGGAGTCAATAATGAAATTTGGCTAAAATTTATTTTGGCGCTGATGTCAAAAATTATATTTTCTTTAGTTAAAATGTTTTTTATCGGGAAGTCTATTTCTTGATAGGCTTCTGATTTTTCTAAATTAGCCTTCAAATCAAGCAGATCATGGCGAGTTTTGGCCAGACCTCTTATTTTTAAGCTTTCGTTTTGCTGGTCAAATTTAACTAAGGAATAAGTAATGCCAGCCGGAGTAAAAGCGCTAATATTTTCTATAAAATAAGACCAAGGTATAAAGCCTTTTTGTATTTTTTCAATGGCTTTTAATTTAGCATTAATCTCCTGCACTTGGTTGTTGTAATTCTGGTTGTTCCGGTTGACAAGGGATGTTTCTTCAACGACTTTGTTGAAATTAATTTGCAAAATTATTTTAGCAATTAGCAATATAATCGTTAAAAATAAAGTAAAAAAAATCAATATTAAACTAACTTGACGAGTCAGTCGATATATCCTTTTCAATTTGATTGCTTTCTTTGTCTCTGGAGGCACCAGATTTAAATTGAGCATAACAATTAAAATTCTTCAATCAAAAATCCTCGCAGAGCCAAACCGACCGAACAGGCGAAACTTAAACTCTCGTCTTGTTCAATCATGAGATCGGATTGGTTGTTTTGCTTTCCGTTGAAAAAGCTGTTGTTTAAGCTATGGATTTCTGTTAATATTTTAGAAAATTTTTCTCTTGCCTCGCCTAAATTAATCAAAGCGTCGCCAACGCGCGTTGCGATGTTTATTCTTTGGCCGATTATTTTTTCAAGATTTTTAATATTAGCCCCGCCTCCGCACAGGATTATTTCCGTGATTGGACCTCGGTCAAAGAAATGACTTTCATAAAAACTAAGCGCTTCATCTATTTTTCCCACTAGATCGTCAATCATTTCCGAAAGGACATTTTTAATTACTCCTCGAGCTTTTTTTTCATCCAGTTCGCAAATAATTTTAGCTTTTTCCGCTTGACTAGGATCAATGGCTAATTCTTTGGCGATAGTTTGGGTTATTTTCTCCCCTGATATGGGCATGCTAACAGTAAACAATATCGTATTTTTTGAATAAATTGTCATATTAGTGCTTTGAGCGCTAATATTGATAATGCCGTAATTTTTTGGTAAATCCCTTTTTTCCGGTGAAAATTCTTCTTTTAGCAAGCTACGACAAAGTGAAATTGATTCTATTTCCAGAGCAACAGTAGATAGTTTGATTTTTTCCATCAGATCAATATATTGTGTTACGATAATCTGAGGAGCCGCTCCGATTAATACCAACTGATAATCAGGTTGGTCTTCGATGATTTGCCAATCAAAATATATTTCATCAATCGACATCGGAATGTGTTTCTCTATTTCTTGGCTAATAGTTTCTTCAATTGGGTTTGGGTTTTTTGTTATTTTAATTAATTTAATGAAAGTTTTATTTTCCGGCAGATTCAAAACTACTTCGTCGTTATGTATTTTGCCGTATTTTAGGTTAGTCATCAATTTCTTCAGAGCCAAAACAAGTTGTTCCTGGCTGACAATTTGCCCATCATCAATCACCCCGGGCGGCAAATCAATTTTACCGATAGCTTGAATTTTTATTTTACCCGACTGTTTCTTTAATTGTATCAGCTTAATTGATAGGTCGGAAACATCAAGGCCAATCGGATAGTTGTTATTGTTTGAAAGCATATTTTATTATAATTTCCCTATTATTTTATTATAACATTTTTTACTTTTTTTTAATATTCCTCTTCCCAATGATTAATGGTAATAATCGGAGCCAATGACGCATCGCTAATAATTTGATTTAAAACTTCATTATTTTTTGTTATATTTACCTCTCTCCAAGTGCCAAGAACATTGAAATCATGCCCTCCAACCAATCCACCGATAATATTAAAATTAAAACCAGTCGGCAAGCTGTTTAGGGTGAGTTCATGGCTAGAATAAATCAAGGCAGTGGCAACGACATTACCCGTCCATTCTTTGAATTCTATTTTGTGTTTAGCTAAGATGCCCGAGGCGGTGCCAGCGGTATGGTTGATGGTAATATTAGTGTAGCCGCAACGGGATTTCCAGCATCTTTCATTGCCGATAGTAATGTCGTGGCCGATAACGAGCAACCCGTTGATGGTTAAATTTTGACCGCCTTTCAGCTCGACGTCTTTTTCCACATAAACAATCGGATCATTTAGGATTAGTGTTTGGTTGTCTTCTAATAATTTTTTAAAATCTTGATCGCTATATATTATTGTGGCTCGATTTTTGTAAGAGCTGGTTGCTTTAGAATCGAAATCTATCGCCGGCATGCGGATCGGATCAGCGGCTGGCGGAAAGTTTGAAGAATTGATTTTTCCGCCGACATTGACCGTGGAGTTCCAAGCTTTGTCAAATTTGTGGACGGTATTGATATTTTTTTCCACGTTTACTATACTTGTTCCTTTAACATTCAAATCATGATTAGCATAGATGCCGCCGTTAATAAAATTTACATGGCTGTTTGAAATCGTGATGTCGTGATTGCCGTAGCTGCTGTTGTCGCCGATTGCGCTTTCTCCATTTGGCTTAAAAATACTAACCCTGACAACGCGATTGCCTGTTTTTTCCGCAGAAGGGCCGAAACTGCCAGTTGATATTATTTCACCCCTAGCCAATCCACTGTTGGTTATAGTAACAGTATATTGGCCGTTGCCGGCTCCAAAGGGTTGATTCCGGGTAAAGCTGGCGGTCCAGTTGGGAATTGTTTCAAAATTGTTTTTAAAATTAGGATCATTTTTTATGCGCCATATCATTTCCTGAATTCCGGCTTCGGCTAAGTAATAAGCGCTTGTACCGTTTGATTGGCTTTGTGAAATTTTATGTTCCGTAATGGAAAAATCAAACAGGTAAAGGGACAGAAAGAGCATCATAGTCATCAATAAGATGGTCAATATCAAGGCGATGCCTGATTGTGACATTTTTTTCGCCATGCTAGTTGCGTAAATTTATCGAGGTTTCCATAGTTAGATGTTCGGTATTTTTTGATAGATTTATTCTGATTTTTATATAATTTGAAGTTCCCCAAAAAGCGATTCCAGAAATATGTTCGCCGATTATTTTATCTTCAATCATTAGAATTTCCGGAGGTTGGCCGTTGATATTTAAAGTGTTATAGGCTACATAGTTGGTTGGATCGGTAGAAAAATAATAAGCAGACTTGGAGCGCATGATGTTTTTGCCAACTAGGTAATAGCGCAAATAGATGAATTGATCGTTGTTATGGCCGTCCTGAAAAAAAATTTCTCCTGCCGGTTCTTGTTCCGGGTTATTATCGGAAAGGGGTAGCGAGGTGTGAATTGCTCTGGCTTGCCTTAATTCTCTCGCCAAGCGCTCCATAATAACTCTGCCGTTTTGTGATAATTCAGCTGTTTCACTGCTTTTGTTGTAAATTCTCTGCGCCAGAAGATACATTGATCCGACCAGTATTATAGCGACGGAAAACAAACCTAAACTAACCATGATTTCCGGCAAGGTAAAGCCTATATTTTTTTTAAGTCGCTCCATTATTTTTTGCTGATTAATGTGTTTAAAATAAAAATTTTTTCTACTTTGTTTATTGGGTTTAGGTAATAGACATTAGCGGAAATTTTTTTTAAACCGGTATCGCTGGCGCTGTTATTGAGATTTCCGTCAACATAAACCACAGTGGTCATCCTTTTAAATTTATATAGATAATCCGATTGATTTGGTGATATTCTTGTTTTTGCTTCTATAGTGCCAACGGCAATGTTGTCATAGCCAGTATAAATCAATTCTTCAATTTTACTTTGGGCTAAATTGGCAGCAACTGATTTATATTCAGCTTCCTTGTTGATTAACATTCCAAGTGGGAACGAGCCGATTAGGCCAAGGAAGGCAATAGATAGCACGGATAATGCCACCACTATTTCAATCAGAGAAAGTCCGTTTTGTTTTTTCGGTATAAATTTAAGTATCATAAATATGTCAATTGACTTGGACATAGCCGGATGGTTTGATTTCAATGGTTGAAGTGCTATTAACAGCGTTTATCAAGACTATCAGCCCTGTTTCTACGACACCGCCGTAGAAATTAAAAAAAACTTTATTATCAGTCAGGCCGGTAATTTGGCTAAAATAAATTTGTTCCGGCAAAAAAGCTTCTTTGATGGTAGTGGTAGCTGAACCAATTTTTTTTATTTGGTAAGAGTTGCCGATTTGATTAAATTCAACTAGATGAATTTTTTGCTTAGCGATAGTTAATTGTTGGGCATAACGAAGGTCGGTGGCGATAATTTTAGCAGCCGAACTTAAATTGAGCCTTGGTTTATAGCTATTGAGCAGAGGTATGCTGATAGTAGCTATTATTACGATAACGCCCAAGCCGATAAGTAAATTCATCAAAGCGGCACCCTTTTGTTTTTTTAATTTCATAAATTAAATTGCCGTAGTGAGGGAATACATAGGCAAGATAATCGCTACAGCCATACCGCCGACCACCACGCCAAGAATGATCATTAATATCGGTTCGATGATAGAGGGAAGACTGTTCATAATTTCTTTAACCTCTCCTTCATAAAATTCCGCCAATTCTTCCAAGATGTTTTCCAATTCTCCGGTTTCTTCGCCTACAGCAATCATTTGCGAAACGACCGGCGGAAACAATTTTTCTTCTTTTTCTACTATTCCATGGATCGGTCCGCCTTTTTGTATCTCATGGCTCATTTGTATCAATGCGCGCCGATAGTGGAGGTTCCCCATTACCTTAGCAGTGATTTGGAAAGTTTTTATAATCATGATGTCTGTTTTTAAAAGGGAACTGATAGTGCGCGAGAACTTTGCCAAATTAATTTTTTTGATGATCGGCGAAAAGACAGGCAATTTAAGTAAGATTATTTCTAGAGCGTATTTTCCCGTGGCAGTTCGGAGAATTTTAACCAGCAGAGAGATAATAATAGCGCTGCCAATTAATACATATATTCCATTTTCGACCAAGGCGTTGCTGATGGCGATCAATGCCTTGGTTGCGACAGGGAGTTCGGCATTTAAGTCCTTGAACATGCTGGTTATTTTTGGCACTACCACCATCATCATGAAGATGCCGATGCCGGTCATGGCAACCAAAATAACCAACGGATAGGTAAGAGCGCCTTTTATTTTGCTAAGAAGTTCGTGCTGTTTTTTCATTTGAATATAGAGCTGCCTCAAAACTTCTTCCAATTTTCCTGAAATTTCTCCCGATTCAATCATATTGATAAAAAGCTGGCCAAAGGTTTTTTCATGCGACTTTAAGCTTTCGGTGAAACTTAAGCCCTTTTCAACATTGGCTGAAATATCCAAAATAATAAAAGAGAATTTTTTATTGCTGGTTTGTTTGGCCAGAGTTTTAAGAGAGCTTGATAAAGAAATTCCAGCTTTAAGCATGATATTAAGGTGTTGGACGAAAAATAATTTTTCTGCCAGTGGGACGGTGGAAAAGCTAATAACCAACTTATTAAATCCCGATATCAGCTTGACGTTGGTTTTTTTTTCAGAAGTCAAAACCCGTTCTTGTCCCGTTTGGTTTTTGTTAATAAATTGAGAATTGATAGCCATGTAGTTTGATGGAGTTAATCTTTTGTTACTCGCATTATTTCTTCAATAGTGGTAATGCCGTTTTTTGCTTTGATAAAGCCGTCTTCCACTATACTGATCATGCCTTGCTTGATAGCCAATTTTTTAATTTCGGCGGTATCGGCTTTTTTTAGAATAAGTTCGGTAATTTCAGGGGTAATCTCTAGTGTTTCGTAGATACCGATTCTGCCCTTGTAGCCGGTATTATCGCACTGCTTGCATCCTTTGCCGCGATAAAAAAGCAGGGTTTCAAAAATGTTTTGGTTGGCAGAAATGGCCTTCTCTTTCTTCATGGTGGCCATTATCTCATTTAAGTCCAGTTGTTGGTTGATTTCGGCAACCGCCGAGCTGTTTAATTTGAAGCTCTGGATGCAATTCGGGCAGACTTTTCTAACCAAACGTTGGGCGATAATCAAGTTTACGGTTGAAGCGAGCAGAAAAGAAGCCACGCCCATCTCGGCAAACCTGGAGATCGTGGTAACGGCGTCATTGGTATGGATGGTGGATAGCACCAAGTGTCCGGTCATGGCGGCATGGATTGATATTTCGGCCGTTTCTTGATCGCGAATTTCACCCACCATGATAATGTTCGGATCTTGGCGTAAAAAAGCGCGCAAGCCAGAAGCGAAGGTGTAGCCGATTTTTGGGTTAATCTGCGATTGGTTGATATGTCGCATGCGATATTCAATCGGGTCTTCAATGGTAACGATATTCACTTCAGGAGTGTTGATGGCATTCAAAATAGTATAGAGCGTAGTAGTTTTGCCAGAACCGGTGGGGCCGGTTACCAAGATAATGCCGTGCGGTTTGTTGATATTTTTTTTCAATATTTCCAGACTGCTTGACTGCATTCCCAGTTGTTCCAGCGTCAAAACTTGCGCTTTTTCATTGAGCAAGCGCATAACAATTTTTTCACCGTCGAAAGTGGGGATAATGGATACTCTAAAAGCGACATTATAATTAGAGGTTGATACTTTGAAGCGTCCGTCTTGCGGAAGGCGATGTTCGTCGACTTTTAAATTGGCCAATATTTTAATCCTGGCGGTAATGCCGGATTGGACATTTTTTGGCAGAACCATAACCTGGCGCAAAATGCCATCAATGCGGTAGCGGACATAGATGTTTTTTTCTTCCGGTTCAATATGAATATCACTGGCCTCTTCGAAAATAGCGTACTCCAGCAAGGTGTCAATAATTCTAACTATCGGCAGATCTTCTGCTAATTTTTTCAAACTTTCATGATCATGTTCATCGGACTTGTTGTCAGCGATTTCGTTGAATTCGGCTTGCAAGCTTTTGTGGTACTGCTTCAATATTTCTTCAAGATCGCTGGGAGCGGTTAGGCTTATTCTTGGTTCAAGATTGGTTTTTTTTCTGATAAACTCAAAAATTTCCAAGTCTTCCGGGTCAGTAGTGGCTAGATTTATATGTTGGCCGTCAATACTAAAAGCGATTACTTTGTGGTTATTGGCGATCGGCTCCGGAATTATGGTTAAGATGTCTTTTCTGATGGTTTTGTTTTTTAATTCAATAAAAGGTATGCCATAGTAATCAGCCGAATTTTTATATAAAGCTGATTCAGAAATAATTCTTTTCTCGATCAAATAAGCTTCTGTGGTTTTTTGTTTGGAGGCAGCTTCTGAGGCCAGAGCGTTGAATTGTTTTTCTGATAATATGCCTGATTTGGTAAGTATTTTTTTGAATTGTAATTCATTTAGCATAGCAAAACAAAAATAAATTAATCACCAACTAGCCCTTAAACCACTTGATTATTTATTATTATAACATAAAACATCATTCAAGGTAAAGGTTTTATTTTTTTAAATAAATATGTTAAAATATTAGCTATGAAGATTGATTGGTTAAGGATAATTAACAGTTTTTACCAAGCTCGTCTGGTTGTCGGCGAAATGTTTGCTGACTTTTTTTCATCACTAGCCACAAAATTATATTTGTTGGCAACTTTTATCGTTAATATAATTTTATGGGTGTCAGCTTTTTTTATTTATAATTTAGCCGATCATGGATTGGTGATTCTTCATTATAATATTGATTTTGGGATAGATTTGATCGGCCAGCCAAGAGAGTTTTTTATTTTACCCATATTTGGTTTAATGGTAATAATCATCAATAGCTGGATAGCGATGTTTATTGGTCGGAAAGGACGTTTTTCAGCCCATCTTTTGTTGGGATCTGCCTTGTTGGTAAATTGCTTGCTGGGTTTTATTTTATTTTTGTTGTTTAATATTAATTTTCGTTAAAATTTAATAAATTTTATGAATTTTTATTTAATAAAAATACTTTTTTTAACTACCTTGGCTTTTGTTTTTACCATGGCTTGGACACCTCTGTTAACTCATTTTTTATATAAATATAAACTCGGCAAGACCATTAGAAATAACGGCAGCACCCCGGTGTATTCCAAGTTGCATGCTGGTAAGAGCGGTACGCCAACCATGGGAGGATTGTTGATCTGGGTGACGGTATTAATTTTTGCTTTTTTCTTTCTTTATTTAAGCAAGTTTTTTCCAATTGATTTTTTGCATCAATTAAATTTTTTTAGTCGCAGCGAAACCTTGCTTCCGCTCGGCGCGCTGGTTGCCACCGCCTTGGTGGGCTTATTTGATGATTGGCTTGATGTTCGCGGCAAGGGCATTTTCGGGGGCGGGGGATTGTCGGTTAAATATCGATTGGCTATTTATACTATTATCGCTTCAATCGGAGCTTGGTGGTTTTATTATAAGCTCGGCTGGGACAGTTTTCGAATTCCTTTTGTCGGTGATTTTAGTTTAGGTTGGGGCTATATCTTGTTGTTTGTTTTTGTTATTGTTGCAACCGCATTTTCCGTCAATGAAACCGACGGTCTTGACGGTTTGGCCGGGGGAGTCTTGCTTTGCAGTTTTGCCGCTTACGGAGCGATCGCTTTCGCAAATGGCAAGTACGATTTGGCGACTTTTTGCGGAGTGATTATCGGAGCGTTATTAGCTTTTTTGTGGTTCAATATTAATCCGGCCAGATTCATTATGGGCGATACCGGAGCGATGAGCCTCGGAGTTACTCTAGGAGTGATAGCCATGCTTACCAATTCGGTTCTGATTTTACCGATTATCGGCTTGGTGTTCGTAATTGAATCGTTGTCGGTAATAATCCAAGTTATATCCAAAAAGATTTTTAAGCGGAAAGTTTTTGTTTCTGCTCCGATCCATCATCATTTTGAAGCCAAGGGTTGGTCAGAGCCCAAGATAGTAATGCGTTTTTGGGTAATAGCGGGAGTTAGTTCGGTTTTGGGATTGATTGTATTTTTGCTTGATAAATAAATACCCTGTTTTGTAAATATTTAATCGGTTATTTTATGGCCTCGTTTAATAATGCGTTGAAAAAAGTTTTTTCCGGTCAAGCCAATTGGCACGAACCTGATTGGAAGTTGATGGCAACCGTCGCTTTGCTGCTGGTTTTTGGTTTGATTATGCTTTCCAGCGCTTCAGCCGTGGTTTCCTATAATAAATTCCACGATAGTTATTATTTTCTAAAAAAACAACTTTTTAGTTTAGGATTTGGCTTGGTGGCTTTTTGGTTTTTTGCCAGCTTTGATTACCATCGGCTAAGGAAATACGCTTTGCCGCTGTTGGTTATGGCTATTTTTTCCTTAACTTTGGTTTTCATTCCCGGATTACAAGCGGATTGGGGCAGTTCCAGAAGTTGGATCCAAGTTTTTGGCTACTCTTTTCAGCCATCTGAACTGGTCAAGCCGTTTTTTTTGCTTTATCTGGCAGCTTGGCTGGAAGGCAGAGGCAAGAAATTGAACGTCGGTAATGAGGGCATTGTTCCATTCGTGGTTCTACTAGGTATTATTACTGCTTTGTTGATCGCTCAGCCCGATATCGGCACCTTGTCTATTATTGCCCTCACTTCATTAGTCGTTTATTATGTTGGAGGCGGTAAGCTAAAGCATATTTTTGCTATTATTAGCGTAGGAGCGCTTGGTTTGATCGTTTCAATCACCTCGCAAGACTACCAGCTTCAACGTTTTAAATGTTTGGCGAATCCCAGCTATTCCGCGAATCACATTTGCTATCAAGTCAATCAGTCCTTGATTGCCGTTGGTTCTGGCGGTTGGTTTGGTCGAGGCCTGGGAGAATCAAGGCAGAAATTTTTTTATTTGCCCGAAGTGCAGGCTGATGCGATTTTTCCCATTATCGGCGAGGAGGTGGGTTTTTTGTTCAGCGGAGCTTTGATCGTCTTGTTCGCTTATTTTTTTTACCGCGGGTATTTTATTTCACGCAGGGCGCCAGACACTTATGGCATGATTTTATCAATCGGAATAGTTACTTGGATTTCTTTTCAATTTATCGTGAATGTCGGAGGCATGATCAATCTCTTGCCCATAACCGGAGTTCCTTTGCCTTTTATCAGTTACGGCGGCTCAGCTCTGCTTACTTCCTTGATCGCTATGGGAATCTTGATAAATATCAGCCGGCAAACCAAGCTAAATTATAAAAGTTAGATGCCCGATAGTTATGTCTAACAGAAAAAACCATAAAATCATTTTAACCGGCGGCGGCACCGGCGGATCCGTTGCTCCTTTGTTGGCGGTAGCCGATGAATTAAAATTAAATTTTTCGAGCGACAATGATCGGTTTGAATTTTTGTGGCTGGGGGGCGATGCTGGACCGGAAAAAGAAATGGCAACTAAAGCCGATCTTGCTTTCAAAGCTGTTTCAAGCGGCAAACTGCGTCGATATTTTTCTTGGCGCAATCTGATTGACCCATTTTTAATAATAGTTGGATTTTTCCAATCAATTTTTATCATCAAGAAATGGCGCGCTGAGTTGGTTGTGAGCGCCGGCAGCTTTATCAGCGTACCGGTTGTTTGGGCTTCTCGCTTGCTCGGCGTTTCCGTTTTAATACATCAGCAAGACGTCCGTCCGGGTTTAGCCAATAAATTAATGGCGCCTGCCGCTAAAACAGTTACCGTTTCTTTCAGTCAGTCGGTAGCGGATTTTGGCGCTAAAGCGGTTTTTACCGGCAATCCGATTCAACGGCAGATTTCCGAATTGCAAATTGAAAAAGGCGTTTTTTTTGATATTTTTAAGATTGAAGCGGGCGTTCCAGTTGTATTGGTGGTCGGCGGAGGCACCGGTTCGCAAGCTCTGAATCTTTTGGTGGAAAAAGCTTTGTCCGAATTGGTAAAATTTTGCCAGATAATACATTTGACTGGCGAGGGCAAAAAAAATGATTTTGTTTTTTTGCATCCGCGTTATAAATTTTTTGAATTTTTAAGTTCCACGCAAATGGCCGCTGTTTACGGCATTGCGGAGATAGTTGTTTCTCGATGCGGAATGGGAGTGTTGACGGAGTTGGCTTTTCTGGCCAAACCGGCAATTTTGATACCTCTGCCAGGAACTCATCAGGAAGACAATGCGGAATTGTTTTTTCGCCATCAAGCAGCCGTTGTTTTGGATCAAAACCAATTGACTCGGGAAATTTTTATCAGACAAATCAACAGCTTATTGGCAAACCGAGAATTACAGAAAAAACTTAGCGAAAATATCAGCCGTTTGATGCGACCTGACGGGGCGAGAAATATCGCCGAAGTAATTTTGAAATTATTATAATTTTTTTTAAATTACTATTCCCCGCGGGATTGTCTCTGGGCAATTCATAAAATTGAATTTATGAAAAACAAACATCAGCTTGTTTTGATTGTAGCGATTATAATCTTGGCCGCAGCTTCGCGCTTGGTCAATCATCCGTTTAATTTTACGCCAATCATCGCTATGTCCATCTTTGCCGGCGCTTACCTTGGCAAGAAATGGGGTATCGCCCTGCCTTTGGCGGCAATGATAGTTAGCGATTATATTATCGGTTTTTACGATTGGCAGGTGATGGCTTCGGTTTATATTGGAATTGCTTTAGCCTTTTTTATCGGACGTTTTCTTCAGTCCGGATTCAGCTGGGCAAAAACGATCGGCGCCGCGATAGCATCGTCAATTGCGTTCTTTTTGATTACCAATTTTGCCGTTTGGGCTTTTTTTAATTGGTATCCCCATACTTGGGCTGGCTTGGCAAATTGCTTTACTCTGGCTTTGCCGTTTTTCCGCAATAGTTTAGCGGGAGATGTAATTTATACTATCTTATTTATCGGATCTTATGAGTTTATATTATTCTTAAAGGCAAAAAAAGTTGTGAAACTCCAAAACACAAAAACAAAATTGTTCCGTTGTTTTTAGTTTTGAAAAAAAAGTTTCTCCGCTACAGCGGTAGAGGTAAAACCCCTGTTGATTTTATCGGAAATCAAAAACTTAGAAATTTAATGAGCTTAAACTCTATTGACACTCAATGACACTTTTAGTAAGATTTTAGACAATAACAGTAGCTATAGTAGGTGTGAAATATTTAATTTGTACAGACCGTCCGAAAACTCAACTCAATTTCCGCGAAAATCGCGAAGCGATTTG
>CAYUHZ010000020.1:0-14942 GCA_964444625.1 uncultured Gammaproteobacteria bacterium
TCTAACTTTCGAGGTTTTATGTATTTTAGGAGGATTTTAACCGGACACTAGTGCTGATCAGGGCATTCAATTTACATCCGAAGAATATCTTGCTATATTGAAAGCTTATGAATCAATTCGAATTAATATGGATGGTCGCGGGTGCTGTTTTGGCAATATTTTCACCGAACGGCTCTGGTGCAGCGTTAAATATGAGGAGGTTTATTTGAAAGAGTATGAGTCATTTAAAGATGCTGAGCAGTCGTTAGTAAAATATTTTCACCCATATAATTATGAACGTATCCATGAAGCCTTGAATTGCCATATGTCAGCGGAAATCTATTTCGGAGCAACTCTGAAAGAAAAACAAAAAAATAAACCTATTGAGTTGCTTACGACGGATGCCGTCAAAATCAGAATGAAATTGATGCCAAATTCACCAAAAGGCTTTATTATCCCAATTAGCGATTCAAATATTCAAAAGCCAAATTTAGTCACATTAAATTGCCAATTTATTGTCTAAAAAATGGGTGGAGGTAAAGTCGGCATAACTTAAAAAATAAAAATTGCTCTGGACAAATTACCTCTGTGCAAGCCCACGAGGAATTAATGATTAAACAATGAATATTATTTTTTTATTATTTTTTATAGCTGTTTTTTTTATTGTCTGGCTTATTCACTGGCTGATTTATCGGGCGTTGATCAATATTTTTATTATTAAAAACAGAAAAATCAAAATTTTGATAGGGAGCACGTTTGGTTTGCTTGCTTTTAGTTTTATTTTTTCATTGATCATCTCTCATTATTCCGGCTTGTATTTAGTTGGTTTGCTTTATTATTTTTCCGCAATCTGGGTCGGATTATCGGTAAATCTTTTGTTGGCTTCGGTCGCTTACTTTATTTTCTTGCCGATTTTAAATTCATTAAAAAATACAAAAGTTAAAACATTTTTCGGCTTAACGCTTATTCTGGTGGCGATTATTTATTGCTGCTATGGCTTTTACAATGCCAATCAAATACAAATCAAAAACATCCACATCAATCTGGAAAATTTTCCTTTGTCTTGGAAAAATAAAAAAATCGTGCAAATATCAGATGTCCATATGGGGACAATCAATAAAGTTGATTTTGCCCAAAAAATCACAGATTTGGTCAACGAACAACTGCCTGATTTGATTTTTATAACCGGTGATTATTTTGACGGCAGGCACATGCATATCGACGAATATATTGCCCCGCTAAAAAAACTACGGGCAAGGCAGGGCATTTATTTCATCAATGGCAATCATGAGCATTATTTTGGCCTGGAAAAAATCAGATCGATCTTAGAAAAAACCCAAATAATATACCTGATAAATGATAAAGTTGAAATAGATGGCGTCGAACTAATCGGCGCTGATTATCAAAATTCCGAATTTTCCAACGGCATTGAACAAGCGCTCAGCCTACATGAAAAAGATAAGCCGTCCATCTTGCTCTATCACGCACCGTTAGAGATTGAAAGAATAAAAACCAGCGGCATTAATTTAATGCTAAGCGGCCATACCCATAAAGGTCAAATTTTTCCCTTCGGTTTGTTTACCGGGTTGATCTTCAATGGTTACGACTACGGCTTGCATCAAGAATATGGATTTAATCAATACACCAGCTCAGGCGTTGGAACATGGGGACCGCCTATCAGAACTGGAAACAAGCCGGAAATTGTAGTTATTACTATAAACTAAATCCCCTTGGTCAATCCAAGGGGGATTGGGAGAAAAGACTAGCTAAAACCATATTTTTTTTATTGGTTGCAGAACTTACGCGCTTGGCGCTATTTTTATAACTTTTTAGAAAATAATCTAATTCTAGATATAAAAATAGGCTGAATTTTTATAATTTATTTCAGAAATTACCTCGCATAACGTCAAACGCGTAAGTCCCAGGTTGTTTTATTTTCCAGTAGCATTTCGTTCCTGCGGGAAATATCACATAATCACCGGCGCCAAAGGCAACAATCTCCTTGTTGCCTGTTATTACTTCGACCGCACCTTCAAGGATTAAATAATTTTCTCGCTTGCCAAATTCCCAGACAAATTCGGAAATGCCATTGCTCCAAATCCCAGGTTTGAGCCTGTTTGATTTCCTCGTCAGTAGGTTTTCCGACTTCTATCTTCATAAAAATCAAATTAACTAAGCGATTTGAAATTACTGATCGGACAATCATCAGAATCCCTCTCGGCGGACACTTTCTGAACCGATACTTCGTGACCACTGCAATAACCTTCTTTGCCCGCGCTGCTTGGTATTAATTTAAAATAACCACATTCTTTACATTGAGGCATAATACTGGAAATTATTTATTAATAAACTAAAAATATTATAACAAATAAAAACAATTCAAACAAACGCGATTATCCAGCCTTCTCGTGTTTTTTGACAAAATAAGGCTTTTTGGCTAAAATAAGTTTATCTAACTAAGAAATATAGCGTTAATTTTATTATGCAAAATCAGCAAAAACAAGAAGCCACCAATCTGTTCGCGGAAAAAGAGAAGAAGATTTTGAATTTTTGGGAAAATTCGGAAATTTTTAACAAATCATTAGCCAAGGACGCACCAGCCGGAGACTTTGTTTTTTATGACGGCCCTCCTTTTGCCACAGGCGAGCCTCATTATGGCCATATTGTGGCCAGTATCATGAAAGACGCCGTGCCGCGTTACTTCGCCATGCGCGGATTTCGGGTGGAAAGAAAATGGGGCTGGGATTGCCATGGTTTGCCGGTAGAGAACTTGGCCGAGAAGGAACTGGGTCTGAAAGACAAACAAGAGATAGAAAAAATTGGCGTGGTTAAATTCAACGAATATTGCCGAAGCATTGTCATGCGTTATGCCGAAGAATGGAAGAAGACCATTAATCGCATCGGCCGCTGGGTGGACATGGAAAACGACTACAAAACAATGGATCCGAATTTTATGGAATCGGTTTGGTGGGTTTTTAAGACATTATGGGATAAGGGCTTGGTTTATCAGGGACGCAAAGCCATGCATATCTGTCCCCGTTGCGGCACGACTTTGTCAAATTTTGAAGTGGCGCAGGGCTACAAAGATATTAAGGATTTATCGGTTACCGCTAAATTCGAGTTGTTAGACGAACCGGGAACTTTCGTCTTGGCCTGGACCACCACTCCTTGGACATTAATCGGCAATGTGGCCTTGGCGGTTGGAAGTGGCATCGTTTATCAAAAAATCAAAATTCAAAAGGCAAAAATAAAAATTGAAAGTCAAAATTTAAATTTTGAAAAAGAAGAGTTTATTTTAGCCAAGGAGAGAGTTGAGGAAATTTTTAAAAATTTTGAATACGAAGCAGTTAAAGAGTTTACAGGTGATGACTTGATTGGCAGGAGATACCAGCCGTTGTTTGATTGTTTTGCCAATGATGAAAAACTAGAAAAAAGAGAAAACGGCTGGCGGATATATCCGGCTGATTTTGTCACCACATCGGACGGTACGGGAGTCGTCCATATCGCTCCCGCCTTTGGCGAAGACGACATGAATCTGGGTAACCAATTTCAGCTGCCTTTTGTCCAGCATGTTGACGGCAACGGGCGCTTTACCAAAGAAGTGGCTCTCTGGGCGGGAAAAGAAGTGAAGCCTAAGAATGACAATATGGCGACCGACGTTGAGATCGTTAAGCATCTGGCAAGCGAAAGTTTGCTGTTTGATAAGGCAAAATACGAACATAGCTATCCTCATTGCTGGCGCTGCGATACGCCGCTTTTGAATTACGCCACCTCCTCTTGGTTTGTGAAAGTAACTGCCATTCGCGATGAATTGATAAAAAATAACCAGAAAGTTCGTTGGGTGCCGGATAATATCAAGGACGGACGCTTTGGCAAGTGGCTGGAGCAAGCTCGTGATTGGGCGGTCAGCCGTAACCGTTATTGGGGTACGCCGCTGCCGGTCTGGATCTGCGACAGTTGCGGAGAAAAAACAGTGGTTGGTTCGCGCCAGGAATTAGAAAATTTAAGCGGAGCCAAAGCCGAAGATCTGCACAAACAATTTGTTGACGATATTGCTTGGACCTGTTCGTGTGGCGGGGCTAAGCGGCGGATTCCAGAGGTATTTGATTGCTGGTTTGAGTCAGGCTCCATGCCTTACGGGCAAGAGCATTATCCTTTTGCCAATAAGGAAAGATTTGAAAAGAATTTTCCGGCTAATTTTATCGCCGAAGGCTTGGATCAAACCAGAGGCTGGTTCTATACCATGATGGTGTTAGCCACCGCCTTGTTCGGTCGGGAAGCCGCGCAGAATATAATTGTTAACGGCATTGTTATGGCTGAAGACGGGCAGAAAATGAGCAAGCGCTTGAAGAACTATCCCGATCCGGCAGAAATTTTTGAAAAATACAGCGTTGACGCTATGCGCTATTATCTCTTGGCTTCACCGGTGTTGGTGGCCGAGAATCTCAATTTTTCTGAGGAGGGAGTAAGAGAGGCATTGCGCAAGGTGCTGATGATTACCGCTAATGTTTATAAATTTTATGAGCTTTTTGCGGATAAAACGGTAAGTGAAAACCAAGTAAACGCCAGTGATAATATTTTGGATCAATGGATTGTGGTCAAGCTTAACCAATTAATCAAAGAGGTGACCGAGAATTTGGAGGCTTACAATTTGCCCAAGGCAGTCCGACCGATCGGAGATTTTGTTAATGATTTATCAACTTGGTATATCAGGCGCAGCCGTGAAAGATTCAAATCAGAAAATGAGCAAGACAAAGCTTCGGCGCTGGCTACCACTAGCTATGTTTTGAAAAAGCTGTCACTGGTTATGGCGCCTTTCATGCCTTTTTTAGCCGAAGATCTGTGGCAGAAAGTTACAGGATTTAATTTTCAGAACGAAAATCAAAGCGTACACTTGGAGAGCTGGCCCGCCTTGTTTGAAGCTGAAGCGGAGAAGCTGGGCGTTATTGAAGAGATGGAAATGGTGAAAAAAATAGCAGAACTGGGTTTAGCTGAAAGAGATAAGGCGGGAATCAAGGTTAGACAGCCAATTGCTTCGCTCAAATTCAAAATTAAAAATTCAAAATTCAAAATTAATGAAATTTATTTTGAATTAATTAAAGATGAATTGAATGTCAAAAGCGTGTCGCAGGTTGATGAGGGCGATTTGTTGGAAGTAGAGATAGATACAAATATTACTCCTGAATTAAAACTTGAAGGCGCAAAGAGAGATATTGTCAGACAAATCAACCTGATGCGCAAGAACGCCGGGCTCACCATCGAGGATCGGATTGTGTTGCGCTGGCAAAGCGATAGCCAGTTAATCAACGAGGTATTTCATAAATTGGGCGAAGAAATAAGAAAAGATACTTTGTCGCGAGAGCTGGTCAATCAAGTGAGTTTCGCCGACGCTGGTAAAAAAGTAACTGTTAACGGCGAGGAATTGATGTTGGCGCTTGAGGAATAACTATTAGCAATTTAAATATCAAATTATGAAAATCGAAAAAAAGATTTGGTCGGAGTTTTTTCAAGACGTAAAGGCGGCAAAAAGAATTTTGAATACCGCTTAGCCGATTTTAAAGTTTCCGAAGGGGATGTTTTGATTCTACGCGAATGGAATCCTCAGACCGAGAAATATGCCGGCCGCTAACTGGAAAAAGAAGCGACTTACGCAATTAAAACCAGTAAATTCAATTTTTGGCCGGAAGAAGAAGTAAAAAAATTCGGCTACCAAATATTCGCTTTTAAATAACAAAATCAATGTCCAGAGCTTTGGTGCTATTATCGGGCGGCTTAGATTCCATGCTGGCGGTAAAAATCTTGCAAGCACAGAATGTTGACGTGGAAACAATATCTTTCACTTCTAATTTTTTCAGTGCCGATAAGGGCAGGCAAGCGGCAGGCAAGCTCGGCGTCAGGCATCATATTATAAACATTGAATCAGAGTTGATTGAGTTGGTGAAAAATCCGCCTTCCGGCTACGGCAAAAATTTAAATCCTTGTGTTGACTGTCATGCCTTGATGATCAAGACCGCTTGGGACAAATTAGGAACAGGATTTGATTTGATTGCTACCGGAGAAGTTATCGGCCAGCGGCCTTTTTCACAGAACAGAGAATCGTTAATCAGGGTGGCCAAGCTTGCCGGAGTAGAAATATTGCGTCCTTTGTCGGCAAAATTGTTGCCGGAAACAAATTGCGAAACCAAGGGCTTGGTGATTCGCGGGCGGCTATTGAATATTTCCGGCCGGACACGCAAACGGCAATTTGAATTAGCCGAGAAATACGGTTTGAAGAATTTTCCCGCCCCAGCCGGCGGCTGCTTGCTGACCGACCCGGAATTTAGCGCGCGTTTAATGAAATTGCTTGATTACTATCCGGAATTTACCGCCAACGATGCAGAAATATTGAAATACGGCCGGGTATTTTGGTTGAGTTTGTCGGGCGGCGGGCGGATTTTGTTGGTTGTCGGCAGGAGTCAGTCTGATAATGAAAATTTACTAAAGTTTAGGGAGCCGAGCGATGCGATTTTGGAAATTATTGGTGAAGTCGGTCCGACAACACTAATCAGGCCTGTCAATTGTGAACCAGTTATGTCTACTAGCAGTCCGCGAACAGAGAATGAGATTTTGGAAATTGTCATTCCTCAAGAATTGAAGATGAGCGGATTAAATTTGGGAGAAGATAAGAGCGTGGAAGAGGTTTTGTCTATAGCCGCCCTGCTTACTGGATATCATTCAACTAAGGTTCGCGGTAAAAGCATAAAAATTAAAATTAACTAAACTACCAACATGGCCCAAAAATCGTTTTTCAAAATAGATGTCGTCAAAACAGTTAATAATGTTTTTGATGATGCGATCAGCCAAGGCGCAAGCGATATTCATATTGAGCCCTTGTTAAATGAAGTGCTTGTTCGCTACCGGATGGACGGTATTTTAAGAGTTATCGTCAAATTTGACATCGAGCTGTATGATCAAATCGTCAGCCGAATCAAGATTATGTCCGGAATGGAAACCACTGGGCTGGCGCGTCCGCAAGAAGGCAACCTTAAATATGAAAACAGTGAAAAAAGCGTTGACTTGAGAGTTTCCATTTTCCCCACTAGCTCGGGGGAAAATATCGTTATCAGGATTTTGGAAAGCGCACAAAACTTCAACGACTTTTCCGATATCGGTTTTACGCCAGAACAAATTAAAATAGTTGAAACGATCATCAAAAGACCTTTTGGCTTGATTTTGGTAACCGGCCCGAACGGCAGCGGCAAATCAACCACCCTGTTTAATATTTTGAATAAATTAAATGACACCGAGAAGAGCCTGGTCACACTGGAAGATCCGGTTGAAAGAAAAGTGGAAATGGTCAGACAGACTCAGATTGATCATAATATCGGCTTGACTTTTGCCGAGGGATTGAGGTTTCTGTTGCGCCAAGATCCCGATGTAATAATGGTGGGAGAAATCAGAGACAATGAAACCGCACGCATTGCGGTCGAAGCGGCAGTTACCGGACACTTAGTATTAGCCACCATTCACACCAACAACGCGGCTGGAGCAGCGGTCAGGTTGATTAATATGGGCGTTGAGCCTTTTTTATTGGCTACTGCCCTGAAGTTCGTTTCCGCCCAAAGATTGGCCAGAAAAAATTGCCCTCATTGTCGCAAGAACTATACCCCGGCGCCGGAATTATTTAAATTAACCGGCTTGCCAAAGAATATGAATTTTTTTCAATCAGCTGGTTGCCAAGCTTGCAATCATAGGGGCGTCAAAGGCAGATTGGGAATTCACGAAGTATTGGTGATTAACAAAGCGATCCACGATTTGATTTTATCCCGTCCATCCGATGAGCAAATTAGCGCCTTGGCCCAAGAGCAGGGCATGATGAACCTAAGGCGAGTCGCTCTATCAAGAGTAAATGAGGGGTTGATTACGATTGAAGAAGCCTTGAGATTGACTGAATAGATGTTAAATTTAATTAATTTTACCGGTGTTAATTTATCGCCGGTGAAAAAAGAAAAAAATATGAACACAACCTTGATTATTCTCGGCGTCATCGCCGCTTTAGCCGTAGCGGTAGTCGCCATGTATAACGGTTTGATCCGTTTGAAAAATCGAGTGGATGAAGCCTGGAGCGATATTGACATCCAACTGAAGCGACGCTATGACTTGATCCCCAATTTAGTGGAAACGGTTAAGGGTTACGCGGCTCACGAGCAAGCTACTTTTGAAAAAGTTATTCAAGCCCGTACAGCGGCTATGCAAGCCGGTAGTGCCGCCGACAAGGCGAAATCGGAAAATGCTTTGTCTGACACCTTGAAATCAATCTTTGCTTTAGCCGAGAATTATCCTGATTTGAAAGCTAATCAGAATTTTTTGGAACTGCAACGCGAATTGACCGACACCGAAGACAAAGTTCAGGCCGCTCGCCGATTCTATAACGGCAATGTGCGCGATTTTAACACCAAGTTGCAAGTTTTTCCCACTAACCTGATAGGCAACATGCTTGGCTTCAAAGATCGGGAATTTTTTGGCATTGAAGATGCCAAAGAGAGAGAAGCAGTGCAGGTAAAATTTTAATCGATAACGGCTGGGTTTGGCATAAAACCGTACCACCCCGTTAAATGAATTTGAAAAAATTGGTTAAAATTCTTTCAGGAATGATGCAGCAGCCAGCGGATTTCATAGGCAAGAAATACATAGGCAATCAGTCTGGCCCGATCAATATATTTTCCACCAGCTACTACAGCCCTTTCAAATTATACCAGATTCAGCCAGCATTCGCGGCAAAAACAAGGTTTGTGCTGCCGGTATTGGCAAAATTATGGCTGGACTTCCCAATTCCGGATGTTTTCAGGATCGACAACGGAATATAATTCAGGGGTTCTGGAAGCGGGAAAAAGTTTCTTAGTCCATTCCTGAAATTCATCCTAAATTTGGGCATTATTCCGCTGTTCGGTTCGCCGCATAAGCCATTGGATAATCCGCACATAGAAGGGCATAACCGAGCATTCAACGACAAAACCTGGAATCAGAACAGATTTGCCAATCCGGAACAGATCGATGTGGAATGTGAACGATTCAACCAAAAAAGCATGGAACTGTTCGATTTCAGATACAGGGGCAATCTGGCCATCATCAAGAAGAAAAGATGTCTGGCTGGAAAATCAAAGATTGAATTTGCCAAACTGCAGTCAGTGGAAAATCAGAAAATTTATTTTATCAGATTCGCAGAAAACAAGGATGCCCAGAAAAATTCTTTCATTGCTATCTTGAATGAAAAAGCGATAATCCCGGAACAATATGGCCATCAATTCGTCTTTATGGAATGCGATGTGGAAAAGAACAGATTAAACATATTTTCATAATTCAAGAAAGTCATCAAAAAAATTCATCAAACCAAATTTAAATTAAATCTATATGGGGGTACGGTTTTATGCCAAACCAGGCCATTAGACAATGAAAACGCTGCCAGCGCCAGTTTGTCGGCTCAGATGGACAATGGTCAATATGTTCCGGAGCAAGAGCCGCGAAAACCTTTGTCAGAGAGTTCGCCGTATTTTTTACCGATCGCCCTGACTATAAGTTGTTTACTGATATTGTTATTAGTGTTTCAATTTTTTAAAAAGAAATAATATGTCAACTTTGTATACTAACGTAGATTCCAACAAGCGAAAAACTTGGCTCTTGATGTCGTTTTTTTTCGTGATAATAATTTTGATCGGCTATGTCTTCAGTCAGGCGATGGAAAGCTCGGAAATCCTTTATATCGCCGTCGGTTTCAGCATAATTTCTTCGTTTGTCAGCTATTGGTTTTCTGATAAGATAGTCCTTGCTATGAGCAGCGCTCATGAGATTGATCATGATTCCAATCGCGAACTTTATCATATTGTCGAGAATCTTTGTATTACCGCCGGATTACCGGTGCCTAAAATTTACGTAATAGAAGATACGGCGCCGAATGCTTTTGCTACTGGCCGTGACCCAGAACATGCGGTGATTGCCGTGACTAGCGGTTTATTGCAAAAATTAGACAAGGCAGAATTGGAAGGAGTGATCGCCCACGAGCTTTCTCATATTGGCAATCGTGATATTTTGCTGGCCACCTTGGTGACCGTGATGGTTGGCGTGATTGTGCTGCTGGCCGATTGGTTCAGACGTTGGTCTTTTTTGGGCGGAGGGAGGAAGAGATCCAGCAACAACAGTGGGCAGTTGCAGCTAATCATCATGGTCGTGGCGATTATTTTGTCTATCTTAGCCCCCCTGTTCGCTTATCTGATGCAGTTTGCTATTTCTCGCAAGCGTGAATTTTTGGCAGATGCCGACGGCGCGCTGCTTACTCGTTACCCCGATGGTTTGGCCAGGGCTTTGGAAAAAATTTCTGCCGACAGCGAGCCTCTGGAAGTTGCCAATCGCGCTACCGCCCATCTCTATATTGCTTCGCCTTTTAAGGCTAACGAAGATGGTAAGATTGGTTTTTTTACTAAGCTTTTTATGACGCACCCGCCGGTGGCTGAGAGGTTGGCGGCGTTGAGAGGGCTGAAGACTTAAATAGCAATAAAAGCCTTGAACTTATTAAACGTGGAGGATTTTGCGGATGGTTTGCATCCTAACTCGGAAGGACACAGAAAAATATTTGATCAAATCAAGCTTATTCTAGAGGAAAATAAAATAATTTAAAAATATGACTACCAAACAAATTTATGATTTAGCAGTCAATCTTGGCATCAAAGCTGATCTGCGAGGAGAAGCTGGCGTGAAAAAATATTTAAAGAAAAGCCAAGAGAGGTTTGATCGATTGACCGAGAAGCAAAAAAAAGATTTTGATCAGGAAAAACTAACCAATCCTTATAGTGATACCAGAATTTTGGTTGACAGCGGCAAGCAAATAAAAAAAGTTTTAGTCGGAGTTGATATGGAGGGTCCGGAATTATTGTTGGGCGACAAATTGGGAGTCGATTTGGTGATCGCCCATCACCCCGAGGGCAAGGCTTACGCCGACCTTCACAGCGTAATGGATCTGCAAGCGCAGGTTTTGGCCGACTATGGCGTGCCGATTAATATTGCCGAAGCTTTGATCAAGCCAAGAATTTCCGAAGTCAGTCGAGGCATTTCTCCGATTAACCATAATCGAGCGGTTGATATGGCGAAATTGTTGAAACTTGATTTTATTTGCGCGCACACCATTGCTGACAATTTGGGAGCTAGTTTTTTGGTTAAACTTATCAAAAAAGAAAAGCCGGAAACGGTGCAAGAAGCGCTTGATCTATTGGAAGCGATTCCAGAGTTTAGCGAGGCCAAGAAATATAATGCCGGACCAACTTTGTTTGCGGGTCAGCCGGAAAATAGCAGCGGTCGAGTGGTGGTGACTGAGTTCACTGGCGGAACCAGCGGAGCCAAGGAAATATATGAAAAAATGTCGCAGGCTGGCATTGGCACGATTATCGGCATGCACATGGGGGAAGAGCATCGTAAAGAAGCGGAAAAATATCATCTTAACGTCGTAATTGCGGGTCATATGGCTTCTGATTCTTTGGGTATGAATTTATTTTTAGACGAGCTGGAGAAAAGAGGTTTGCAAGTGATCCCCACCTCAGGCTTGATCAGGATAAAAAGGCATAGAGCTAAAAAATAATTTTATGATTTCATATCTTGCTGGAAAAATACTAAACAAAGGCACAGGCTATGCGGTGTTAGCGGTTGAACGTGTCGGCTATCGAGTTTTTGTTACGCCAACTCACTATGCCGAATTGTCTATCGGCCAGGAAGCAAGTATCTACACCCACCAATATGTCAGAGAAGACGCCTTGGATCTCTATGGGTTTAGAAACCACGAAGAGTTGGAGTTATTTGAGTTATTAATTTCCATTTCTGGCATTGGCCCGAAATCGGCCTTGGGCGTGATGTCTGTCGCTAAAATAGACGACATCAAAGAGTCAATCGCCAGAGGGGATTCGGCTTTGCTGACAAAAGTTTCAGGTATCGGCAGAAAAACAGCGGAAAGATTGGTGCTTGAACTAAGGGAAAAAATTGCGAAATTAGGCCGCTCATCAGGCTTGTCCGGCGATGCTTTTAGCGGCAGCGGGGATGAAATAGACGCCTTGGTATCACTGGGTTATTCCATCGGTGAAGCAAGAGGCGCCTTGCAACAAGTTAATCCGCAAATAACCGATAGCGGAGAAAGGATCAGGCAGGCTTTAAAAAAAATTGGGCGGTAATTTAATATTTATTTTATCCCATGGACACCGTATCAATCCAAAACAAAGAGGCTTTGAATAATTTTTTGATCAACCATAATTACAGCCAATTTTTACAGACTTGGCAATGGGGCGAGTTTCAAGCCAGAGTCAGCGGCGAGGTTTTTCGTTTGGGCGTAGAAGACCGGGGCAAATTGGTCGCCGTTGCTTCTTTGATAAAGAAGAAGTTGCCAATTGGAAAAAATTATTTATTCTGTCCTCGTGGCCCGATCATCGCCAGTGAAAAGACCGAAGTTCAAAATTTGCTCATAGCCAAGATGGCTGAGCTGGCCAAAAAAGAGAATTGCATATTTGTTCGGGTTGAGCCCTTGGAATTATTGGTTGAAACAAAATTTCAAGTTTTTAAAACTCGCGACATTGAACCATCGCGGACCTTGATGCTTGATTTGTCACAGGCCGAGGAGGCGCTGCTTGCCGGAATGAACCAAAAAACCAGATATAATATCAAATTAGCGCAGAAGCATGAAGTTAAGATTATAGAAAGCGATGTCAGCCGCTTTCGGGATTTTTGGCAATTAATGTGTGAAACCGGCGAACGTGATGATTTTCGATTGCATGGCATTCTTTATTACGATGAAATGCTCAATTACAACAAAGAATTTATAAAACTTTTTTTCGCTGAATATCAAGGCAAGCCTATCGCTACCAGCATCGTGTCTTTTTTTGGCGACACCGTGACTTATATTCATGGCGCTTCGTCCAGCCAAAATAGGCAAGTGATGGCGCCATATCTCTTGCACTGGCATTGTATCGGCAAGGCGAAAATTTCCGGTTTCCATTACTATGATTTTTATGGGATTGATGAAAAAAAATGGCCCGGCGTAACAAGATTTAAAAAAAGTTTCGGCGGATTTGCCGTGGAAAATCCCGGCACCTTCGATATAATTTTTGACCCAGGTTGGTATAGTATTTATAAAATGATCAGGGGCGCCAGAAGAAATCTGTGGCAGTTTTAGATAATCAAGGAAGAAAATTAAAATTTTGGAAAATTTTTTCGTTATTTTTGCATTTTAATGTTTGTTTTTTAAGATTTTTATGGATAGAGCGCTTTTTTTAATAAAAAAATTGATTCCTCGAAAAATATTTTTTGCCCTGCAACCGGCTTATCATTATATTTTGAGCTGGCTGTCTGCGGTTTTGAATTTTTTCCCCAGTGAAAAGTTGATAGTAATAGGCGTAACCGGCACAACCGGAAAAACGACCACGGTTTATTTGATTGCCAAAATGTTGGCGGAAACTGGATGCCGAGTCGGTTTTACTTCAACCGCCATGTTCAGCGACGGCCTGAAAGAATGGCTGAATGACAAAAAGATGACTATGGTCGGACGTTTTTTTATCCAAAAAATTTTGAGGCAAATGGTAAAAAACGGCTGCCAATACGCCATAGTTGAAACTAGTTCAGAGGGGATTAGGCAATTTCGGCATCGCTTTATAAATTACGATATTTTAGTTTTTACCTGTCTTTATCCGGAGCATATTGAGTCGCATGGCAGTTTTGAGAATTATCAAGCAGCCAAAGGGAAATTGTTCGCCCACTTGAAAAACTGCGCCACGAAGCATGTTGACGATTGCAAGCAGGTAAAAAAAACAGATAGTGGGTTAAAAAAAATAACTTTGCACCGCATAAAAAAAACGATAATTGCCAATGGCGACGATCAGTATGCGGGGTATTTCCTTAATTTTTGGGCGGAAGAGAAGATAGAGCTTAGAATCAGGAATCAAGAACCAGGAACCAAAAAAAAGAAGAAAGATAAGAAGATAAAAAATATTGAAGCTTTGTTCATAAAAACTGATTCCAAAAAGACAATTTTCAAAATAGATGAGGCCGAAATTTCTTTGAATTTATTGGGAAGATTTAACATCGCGAACGCTTTGTCGGCAGTGGCTGTTGGGCAGAGCCAAGGCGTGGCGTTATCTACTATTAAAAAGGGATTAGAGTCGGTAAAAGGAGTGCCGGGCAGGCTGGAAAAAATTGAAGAAGGGCAGAATTTTACCATTATTGTTGATTATGCTTTTGAACCCAATGCTCTAGCCAAACTCTATCAAATAGCAGAGAAAATTGAACACCAAAATATAATCCACGTACTGGGTTCGGCTGGAGGAGGAAGAGATGTCGCGCGTCGTCCGAAGTTGGGTGAATTAGCAGGCCAAAAGGCCAATCAGGTGATTATTACCGATGAAGATCCATATGACGATGATCCGTTAGCGATTATTAATCAAGTTTCTTTAGGAGCAGAAAAGAGCGGTAAAAAATTGAATCAAAATTTATTCAGAATTCTTGATCGCCGGCAAGCGATCAAGAAAGCTTTAGAGATAGCTGGCGAAGGGGATCTTGTTTTGATAACCGGCAAAGGAAGCGAACAGGCGATTTGTACCGCTAATGGCAAAAAAATTCCTTGGGACGATCGGGAGGTAATCAGGCAAGAATTAAGAAATAAAAAATAATTTTTTATATCTTATGGTATTGTCGCTCTAATGGTTAATATTGGTACAGATTTTTTAGGCATTTTTAACAACGAAAAGGTTGATTTTAATGGTTATTTTCAAATTTTGCTCCAAATTTAGCGATAGTGCGCTTATGTCTAAATTATTAAAAAAAACATTTGTAATATTTTTATTTTTATCTTTATTTTTAGGTGTGTTTTTTTATGTTATTTTTTGGTCAGGCGGTTTTCCTCTTCTTGCCTCCACCTCGCCCGACGCCATCGCCATCAGGGTAATGCCCAACCCCAGCCA
>CAYUHZ010000021.1:0-14489 GCA_964444625.1 uncultured Gammaproteobacteria bacterium
AATTATGAACACGGACAACAAAACTTAGACGCCAACCAGAAGACAACAGAAAAGCCAGCGGCGCCCATAACAGAGCCAGCTCAGGCAGAAGTTCCAGGGGCAGGGGAAATCCTTCCTGAAAATAAAGAAGCAAACTATCAAGAAAAATACGATTCTTTGATGCAAAATTTAAGCCAAATTACCGGCGAACCTCTAACTCAGGACGAAGGGCAAAAAATTTATCGGCTCTTACATAATAGAAATTTGCTCGGTTCAGACTGGGAATTTGATGCCAATAACCAGGAAACAAAGTTTATACTGGCAAACCCGAAGATCTCCGGTCCTGATTTTGATAAGATTTTTTATTTGTACGATCAAGCCGAGAAAGCCAACTCCGGCATCAAGCTTAATGCTCTCGGCGAATATTACCAACAAGCTTTTGATTTTGGCGCCAACAATACTAAAGCGGAAATTAATTATCTAAAATTCATGCAGAGCCAGATGGACAATAATTCGGCTCGGGGCTTTTTGAAGGAGGCGGGCTTGCTAAAAGATAGCAGGGACTTGGAGCAGTTTAGGATGGACCAGGGAGGGAAAAGAATGGAGTTTATAGTTAAACCGCATGACGCAACCAATGCGCTGAAGGCGAGGATTGTCGTTGACCATGGCCAGATAAAAGTTTTAAATAACGGAGGAAATTTTTTAACTAGATTTTTGGGGAGCAGCTTGAAGTGGGGGGTGGATGAAAAAATGCCATTTAATCAAGCCAATCTACAGAAATCCTTAGAGCATATTTATCATACTTACAAAACTTGGGAATAAGCAACGAAATATATGGCTAATATTTTAAATCAGAATATTATCAGCGAACTGGGGATTGACAGTTTAGAGCCGGATAAACAGATGGATATTTTGGGAAAGATCGGTCAGATAATTTTTCAAGCCGTTTTAATAAGGGTATTGGCGTTATTGGGAGAAGAAGAACAGGAAAAATTGAATGATATTATGGAGCAAAATGATGTAGACGCCTTATTGGCTTTTTTGCAGGCTACTGTACCGAATTTAGACGAAATTATCAAAGAAGAAACCGTCAAATTCAAACAGCAAAGCATCGATTTTGCTAGCCAGTTAAAATAATCTTGCCCTTGATTTTCCAGCCAGATTATGTATTATTAATCAAGATCTATTTTGTTAGCAAGAGGAACATAAAAGGGAGATGCTCTTTTCAATAATTGGCAGTTAATTTACGGGAAGGAGGAATTGATGAAGAAAATATTTACGAGAGAAGAGGTTTTTGAAATTTTAATAAAAATAATCTTTAAGCAACTCGAAGAAAACGGGATTTCTAAAAAGCAGATTGTTGAAGAAGTTGATTTAAACCGCGACCTTGGCGCCAGTTCCCTTGATGTAGTTGAAATTATCGTGGAAGTCGAAGACACCTTCAATATTAACTGTTTGTTTGATGGCTTCGGAGAGACAATAACTGTAAAAGCCTTATTAAACACTACGCTACGGGCAATAACTCTCGTAGCGCCAACCAAAGAAGATCAGCCACGCAAAGAAGAAAATTATCCAGGCTTTTTCCAAGGAGTTGCTAGTATCTAACTAGCCTGGATTGATCAGTTTGCAGAAAAATAAAGCCCGTACGTTTGTGCGGGCTTTTTATTTTTTCTTCATTTTTGTTATAATAATAAGACAAGGCTGAAATATCAACAAGCCTTTTATTGCCATTTTATGGCTAGAAGAAGAAAAAATGATTATTTAGTTAATCTTGTCCCCAAGCTCGACCTAGATCCTGATACCAAGCGGGGCATTTTTATTGTGGCTATTTTAGCCGTTGCAGCTATCGGCCAACTAAGCTTGTTTGATCTGGCCGGACCGATAGGCATTTATTTGTCTAAGGCTCTGGTTTTTTGCTTTGGCTGGGGCAAGTGGGTTTTTCCCCCCTTGCTCTTCCTCTGGGCGATAACCCTTTATAAAAATGATAAAAAACAAGCCAAAGGAGCGGCATATTTAGGCGGGTTTATTTTCTTGCTCTCGGTAGAAACGTTTTTTCACCTTTTCATCAACCAAGCAGAATGGCAGACTACTATTGCCAGCGGAGCCGGCGGCGGGTATCTGGGTTATGGCGTAGCAACCGTTTTAGTCAAAATTTTTGGCTTGATTGCCGGTTGGATATTTGCAGTCGCCTTGTTGGCTGTTTCTTTGATGTTGATGTTTAACAAGTCACTCTCGAAATTATTCGGCCGGGAGAGCTGGCTGGCTAAAATCGTTTCCCCGATAAATTTTTTGTTTGCCAAGCTGTTTAGAAGAAAAAGAGAAGATGAAAACGAAGAAGAAGAGGAGGAGCGGGAAGAAGACGAAGAACAGGAAGATGAAGAAAGTAATGAAGAGGAAGAAGAAAGCGATGAAGGCGCTGATGGCGAGAAAGAGGGGGAGGCGGAAGATGATAGCAATAAAGAGGATGAAGAGCCGGAATTTATGAAGCCTTCACCGAAACCGAAATCGAAACCGATTGCCAAGAGTAAAGCGATTTTGCCGACGGAGACCGGCTGGGAACCGACTGGCGTGAAAATTGATATTCCGCTAGATTTGTTGTCAGGCAAGGTTGGCAAGCCAACCAGCGGCGATATCAAAGCAAATTCAGTAATTATCAAAAAAACTTTAGAGAATTTTGGCATTCCAGTTGAAATGGGAGAAATATTAATTGGTCCGACAGTCACCCAATATACTTTTAAGCCATCAGAAGGGATAAAATTATCCCGTATCACTACTTTGAGCAATAATTTAGCTCTGGCGCTGGCGGCCCATCCAATCAGAATTGAGGCTCCGATTCCCGGGAAGGCCCTGGTAGGCATTGAGGTGCCGAACCAAATTAAAGCGGTGGTGGGATTGAAAGAAATTTTGTCTGATGAAAAATATAATAACAGGAAGAGCAATATGATAATGGCGCTCGGCAAAGATGTGTCGGGCAATTCGTGGATGGATGACATTACCAAGATGCCCCACTTGTTAGTGGCTGGCGCGACTAATTCTGGAAAATCGGTTTGTCTAAACACCATTATCATCAGCTTGCTTTGCCAAAACAATCCGGATGATGTTCGTTTTATTATGGTTGACCCCAAGAGGGTGGAGCTGTTTAATTATAACGGGATTCCTCATTTGGTAACTCCTGTTATCACCGATATCGCCAAGACGGTAAACGCGCTTAAATGGTGCATCAAAGAAATGGAAAAGAGGTTGGAAATATTTGAAAAAGGATCAATCAAAAATATCATTGATTATAATAAATCATTCAAACATAAATTGCCCTATATCGTCTTTATCATTGATGAACTGGCTGATTTGATGGTAATGGCCAGCAAGGAGATTGAGGGTAGCATTATCCGATTGGCTCAAAAAGCCAGGGCGGTCGGCATTCACTTGATTTTAGCCACCCAAGATCCTCGAGCGGAAGTGGTGACCGGCTTGATTAAGGCAAATATGCCTGGACGCATCGCTTTTTCCGTCAATTCAGCAATCAACTCAAGGATTATTCTTGATGCGCCTGGAGCGGATAAGTTGTTGGGACGGGGCGATATGCTTTTTAAAAGTCCGGAAATGTCCCAGCCAAGAAGGCTGCAAGGAGCTTATGTCAGCGATCCGGAGATCAAGAAAATAGTTTCTTTCATCAAGGACCAATGCGATAGAAAAACTTTTTATGTTGATAGCGTCTTGGAAAAACAAAAAGTCGCCGGACTGTCAAACGGCAACGGATTTAATTTCGGTGAAGATGACGGCGATGAATTACTGGAAGAAGCGAAAGAACTGATTATCAATTCAGGCAAAGCCTCAGCTTCAAGCTTACAAAGAAGGTTAAGCGTGGGCTATGCTCGGGCCGCTAGAATTTTAGATTTACTTGAATCAGAAGGGGTAATTGGCCCATCCAACGGCTCGAAACCGAGAGAGATCTTGATTAGCAAGGAACAATATGCTAATATGATAAGCCAAGGCGTGAGCGGAGTAAGTTTGCATCATCCGGAAGAATCGGTTGCGCCGGATGAATTTTTGCCCTCAGACGATGAAGAAGATTCAGATGAAAACGACGAAGACGATGATCAAGCCGATGGCGAATCTGAAGATGACAGCGAGCCAAGGGTATTTGTGGTAAAAGAAATAGAAGAGGAAGAGGAAGAGGAAGAGGAAGAGGAAGAGGAAGAGGAAGAGGAAGAGGAAGAGGAAGAAACCTCTATTAGCGAGCCGGTAGAGAAAAAAAATTCCCAGGCTGAAAAACCAAGAGAAAAAAATAATAGCGAGTTTGTTGATAAATTATTTTCAAGATAATTTAATAAATTTTAAATAATTTAATATGCATATCACATGGTTAGGACATTCTTGTTTCAAGCTTCAAGATAAGGCAGGAACCGAAGGCGTAACTGTTATTACTGATCCTTTTGATGATTCAGTCGGTTTAAAGATGCCGCGCCTTGAAACAGATATCGTTACTATTAGCCATTCTCACTCCGACCACAACAACCTCGGAGCGATAAAAGGAACCCCTTTTATTATCAATTCAGCCGGAGAATACGAGGTTAAGGGGGTGTTTATAGAAGGAGGAGAGTCTTTTCATGATAGCAAGCAAGGAGAGGAAAGAGGCAAGAATATAATCTACCGCATTGATATGGATGATATTTCCGTTGCCCACTTGGGTGACTTGGGCCATGAATTGGACACCAAACAATTGGAAAAATTAGAAGGAACTGATATTTTATTAATTCCGGTTGGCGGCGCCTACGCTTTAAATGCGCAAAAAGCGGTTGAAGTTGTCAGCCAAATTGAACCACGCGTTGTTATTCCGATGCATTATAAAGTTCCGGGGTTGAAATTAAACTTGGACGAAGTTGATAAATTTATCAAAGAACTTAGCCTGAAGCCAACCTATGAAGAAAAACTGAAAATCAGCAAAAAAGATTTGCCACAAGAAGGCCTGGAGTTGGTAATTTTGAAAATATAAAAACCTTTTAGAATTTAAAAAACCCTGCTTGGAGCAGGGTTTTTTAAATTGAAATTTTCTAGTTGTAATAGTAATTCTTACCGCAGTTGCTATTCGGTTTATTGAAGAATATTTAGCTAATATTAAATGATATTATTGACAAACAAATCCTTTACTTTTCCAGCTATTTTTGTTATTATTTAAGTATATTTATAACTCAAAATTGAGTTTTTTTTGAATTTTATTATGACAAAGAGGAAGACAAGCAATGGAAAAATAACAAATAATAACAGTGAATTGTTAGCGGTGAAGAAGAGGAAAAATGCCAAAAAGAAAATAATGTTGCCGGTTAAAATTACCGTAACAAAACAGGCGAATAAGCAACTCCAGGCTCAAGTCGAGAAAGAGGAAGAGCAATCAGATGATAATAAAATAGTTAAACAAACGGAAAAAAAATTTATAACAACCGAACAAAAACAGGCGCTGACAAATTTCGCCACAACTCAATTAACGAAGCGCTTGATAGATAAATCAACCCAAGAACGGAGGAGAAAACTGCTAATGATCTGTATGGCAAGCATCACTTCGGTGGTGATTTTTATCGGCTGGATATGGAATCTGGAAAAAATTATGCAAGCAAGCCAAAATCAACAAAATTTTCAAAAACTTGAATTTAACCAAACTGGCGCCGATCTAAGCTCTGGCTTGGAAGCGATCAAAACCGAATTGGCAAGGATTAGGGATTTTGTTGAGATAAATACTTTGATTTCCAGTTCTGTCCATGAAGGCGTTGTCGCTACTTCTGGCAAACAATTTTCCACTAGTACAATCGAGGAGTTTAAGGAAAAACTTGAAGCATCGTTAATTTCAACTACGAGCGTTTCCGGTCGCCCAGTGATTAAATAGAAATTTTTAATATGCCAAAGAAAATAATCAAGAAAATAATTAAAAAAATCAAAGACGAACCGGCAAAGAAGACCGGCTCGCCAGCTTCTGCCGCTAAAAAAAATATTCCAAACAAGCAAGATAAAAAAGCCAAGCCGGAACCAGCAAAAAAGAATGAAGCCAATATAAAACAGGAGACGATAAAAAAGAAAACAGAGGAGAAAGAGCCAGAAGTTCCAGCTTCAGCGATTGAGCCAACAGCGGAGGCGACTGATTCGCCGCCAGCCGAGATGGCAGTGGTTAAACAGTTGGTTAATGAGAGGCAGCAAACCGAATATGGCATTATAGAGCCACAGCCAATTGTTGAGGAAATGAAAAGGTCATACCTTGATTATGCGATGAGCGTGATAGTATCACGCGCCTTACCCGATGTTCGTGACGGCTTAAAGCCGGTTCATCGACGGATACTATATGCCATGTGGAGCTTAGGGCTGAGACCCAGCGCGAAATTCCGAAAATCGGCAACGGTGGTTGGTGAAGTGCTTGGCAAGTATCATCCCCATGGCGACGCGGCAGTATATGAATCTATGGTCAGACTGGCGCAGGATTTTTCTATGCGCTATCCCTTGGTGCGCGGCCAAGGCAACTTCGGCTCAATGGACGGGGATGGAGCGGCCGCGATGCGTTATACCGAAGCCAAGTTGTCTGCTATTTCCGAAGAACTATTGGGCGATATTGAGAAAAATACGGTAAATTTTTCTCCGAATTTCGACGGATCAATGCGGGAGCCGCAAGTTTTGCCCGCCAAACTTCCCCAACTATTGCTCAATGGCACCATGGGTATCGCTGTCGGCATGTCCACCAATATTCCGCCGCACAATTTAAGCGAGTTGATCGGAGCTATTTGTTATCTGATTGAAAATCCGGAGGCAACAGTGGAAGATTTGATGCGATTCGTCAAAGGACCTGATTTTCCTACCGGCGGCGTCATTTACAACAAGCAAGACATACTGCAGGCTTATGCTACCGGCAAGGGCGGGATTGTTATCCGCGGTTGTGCCGAGATAGTTGAGAGCAAAACCGGAGCTTTCCAGATTATTATTTCCGAGATACCATACCAAGTCAACAAAGCCACGCTGGTAGAGAAAATTGCCGATCTGGTGCGCGACAAGAAAATTGAAGGCATCAAGGATTTGCGCGACGAATCGGACAAGGACGGCGTACGGGTGGTGATTGATTTGAAAAAAGACGCTTATCCCAAAAAGATTTTAAACAGTTTGTACAAGCAGACTCAGTTGCAGGAAACTTTTCATGTCAACATCTTGGCCTTGGTTGATGGTCTGCAGCCGAAAGTATTGACTTTGAAGATGGCGCTGGAAGAATATATCAAACATCGAGAGGCGGTAGTTAAGCGGCGCACCCAGTATGAACTAGATAAAGCGTTGGATCGAGCCCATATTTTGGAAGGGTTGATGATAGCTTTGAATAAAATTGACGCGGTAATCAAGGCGATAAAAGCTTCACGCGATCGCGAAGAGGCGAAGGTGAATTTGATCAAGCAGTTTAAATTAAGCGAACGGCAAGCGACGGCGATCCTGGATATGAAGCTGGCAACCTTGGCGAATCTGGAAAAGCTGAAAATTGAAACCGAGTTGAAAGAAAAATTGGCCTTGATTAAAGAATTGGAAGCGATTCTAAAGTCCAGAACCAAGATGATGGCTATTATCAAGGATGAAATCGTTAAATTGGGGGAAAAATTCGGCGATCAAAGAAAGACCAAAATCGTTGAACGGGGCGTGGGCGAATTTAAAACCGAGGACTTAGTGCCGAATGAAGAGGCGATGGTAATGATGACCAATGACGGCTACATCAAGCGCTTGACGCCAGATACTTTCAAAGTGCAGAGCCGCGGCGGTAAGGGCGTTATTGGTTTATCTACCAAGGAAGAAGATTCGGTGGAATTTCTTTTTACCACCATGACGCATGACGATATTTTGTTTTTTACCACGCGTGGACGGGTCTTTCAGCTGAAAGCCTACGAAGTGCCGGTTGCCAGCAGAACGGCCAAAGGCCAGGCGATCGTCAATTTCCTCCAGTTGCCGGGCGGAGAAAAAATAACTTCAATTTTACCATTGGGCAAAGTGGGCGATTTAAAATATTTATTTTTTGCCACGGAAAAAGGCTTGGTGAAGAAAGTGGAAATCAAAGATTTCGCCAATGTGCGCCGCAGCGGACTGATCGCTATCAAGATCAAGAATGACGACAAGCTGATTTGGGCCAAACCGACTAGCGGTTCCGACCATATCCAACTGATGACCGCCAAGGGCCAGGCAATCCGTTTCAAAGAAACCGATGTGCGCGACATGGGTAGAGGCGCGGCTGGAGTCAGAGGAGTGCGCTTGAAAGGCGGAGATATTATGGTCGGCATGGGCGTAGCAGATACCAAGGATAAAAATATCAAATATCAAGTCTTGATTGTAACGGAAAATGGTTTTGGCAAACGCACTTCATTCGGCTATTACAAAATCCAAGGGCGAGGCGGTTCCGGCATCAAGACCGCCAAGATCACTCCCAAGACCGGCAAATTGACCAATGCTTTCTTGGTGAACGCTGATTTAATGGAAGATCGGGATTTGATTGTTATTTCGGAAAAGGGCCAGGTTATTCGTTTGCCTTTCAAGAGTGTTTCGCAATTGAATCGCGACACACAAGGCGTGCGGTTGATGAGATTCAAAGAAGCTGATGACAAAGTGGCTTCGGTGACTTGGGTGTAAAATAATTATCAAAAGACAACAAATTACTCGCCGATATGGCGAGTAATTTGTTGTTGATTATTGCCGATGGTTTTTTTCAACAGCTATTTTTTAGCGAATTTTCTTGTTTGCTTATTCTGTTTTGATAGATTGTGTTAAAATAAATTACCATAAAATCATATGAATCGATTGAAAAAATTACAACAAGAATTCGGACTTTTAGCAGATCCGTACCAAGCCGCTGTCTTGCAAAGATTTTTTAAGACCGGTCAGGGTCAATATGGCGAAGGCGATATTTTTCTTGGTATCAAGGTGCCTGAACAGAGAAAAGCGATCAAAAATTATCTCGATTTACCCTCAACTGATTTACACGAACTTCTCAGTAGTAAAATACACGAGTATCGCTTGTCGGCTCTGTTTATTCTAGTCGCCCAGTTTAAAACAGCCAACCAGCAGACCAGAAATAAAATTTTTAAATTTTATTTAAACCATACTGCCAATATTAACAATTGGGACTTAGTTGATTTGTCAGCGCCAAATATAGTCGGCTGTTACCTGCTGAATAGATCAAGGGATATTTTGTTCAAATTAATGGAATCAAAAAATATCTGGGAACGACGGATTGCCGTGTTGGCGACTTTTGCTTTTATTCGAGAGGGGCAATTTGACGATACCTTGGCTTTGGCGGAAAGATTGCTGGGAGACAAGCACGATTTAATGCATAAAGCCGTAGGCTGGATGTTGCGCGAAATCGGCAAACGTTCCGAACCGGTATTGGAAAATTTTTTGCAAAAGCATTACCGGGCGATGCCGCGCACGATGTTGCGTTATGCGATTGAGAAACTGGGAAAAAGCAAAAAAAAATTTTATTTGACAAAAGCCAAGCAAATGATAAAGTGAAATAAAATAATTAAGCATTAGACCTGTTGCCAAATAGCAACAAATGTTAAACTGTATATAAATAATTCACACTGCGGTCTCTGCCGCAGGGTAATTTACAATCCAGATAGCGTAGCTGAACATGTAATGCTGGCTGCTCAAATCGGCTATATTTTGGCGGTGATGGAAGGCGATGCCAACCCGGAAAAGTCGCTTCCATTCTATTGATTCATGATAACCCAGAGGCGCGTATTGGCGATCAAGATAAGGTTGGAGCAAGATATTGTTCCAACCATGAAGCCGACCAGAAAGCCTTTTCCGAACAACTGGATGATTTGGGCGATGTGATAAATAAGAAATGGACGGCTTATTTTTCTGAATACGAAGAGAGAAGGACCAAGGAAAGTATTATCGCCAAAGATGCCAATTGGCTCGAGCAGGCTTTTCAAGCCAAAGAATATCTTGATTGCGGTTTTGCTTCGGCGATTGATTGGATTAACAATGTGGAGCAAGCGCTGGAAACAAAATCAGCCAAGCTATTGATCAAGCAGTTGAGAGAAATCAAGTTTACCGATTGGTGGTCTGGTTTAAAGAAAATGACCCACAAAAACTCGATAAATAAGAAGACAGAAATGAGCCCGTTTATGACATTAAGCGGGTTTTTGTTGCAGTTGGTTAGCTGTTTTAAGAGCAAGATTATTTTGTGAATTAAGGGGCATTTATACTAAATCGTCATTTTGACAAAACAGCGGTAAGAGTTTAGTATTTAGATATAATAAAATTTTTAATATAATTTACCAATGACCAATAATTTATGTTTAATTATGAAAATTTAAGCCGGCAAGATCCTGATATTATAAAAATAATTAAACGCGAGATGGAGCGTCAGAATGACGAATTGGAACTGATTGCGTCAGAAAACTACGTATCCAAAGCAGTGCTAGAGGCTATGGCGACTGTCTTAACCAATAAATATTCAGAAGGTTATCCGGGTCATCGTTATTATGGCGGTAACCAAATAATCGATGACGTGGAAACGATCGCTATTGATCGGGCAAAAAAATTATTTTCTGCCGAGCATGTAAACGTTCAGCCATTGTCAGGCTCTCCGGCCAATGCGGCGGTATATTTCGCTTTTATTAAACCGGGCGATAAGGTTCTGGGACTAAAACTTGATCATGGCGGGCATTTATCTCATGGTCACCCGGTAAATTTTTCTGGCATGTTGTATGATTTTGTCCAATACGAAGTTGATCAGGAAACTGGTAAAATTGACATGGACCAGGTACGAGAAATTGCTTTGCGCGAGCAACCAAAAATGATTGTAGCGGGCTTCTCGGCTTATTCCCGTGAAATGGAGTGGCAAAAATTTAAAGATATCGCCGCTGAAGTTGGCGCGTTTACTTTTGCCGACATTGCCCATACCGCCGGCTTAATTGCGGCGGGCGGAATGGTCAATCCAGTGCCGATTTTTGATGTAGTCTCAACTACGACACACAAAACTTTACGCGGTCCGCGCGGCGCTATGATTATGTGCAAAAAGCAATACGCCAAACAAGTCGATCGCGCTGTTTTTCCGGGCATGCAGGGCGGTCCGCATGATCATATCACGGCGGCTAAGGCCGTTGCTTTTGGCGAAGCATTGAAGCCAGAGTTTAAAATCTATGTCCGGCAAGTGATCAATAACGCCCGGCTGATGTCCAAGGAATTTGTTGAGCTTGGCTACCGGGTAATTTCTGGCGGTACCGATAATCACCTGATGGTGGTTGATATGACCAGTCAAGGAGTTAGGGGGAAGGATTGCGAGCAGATTTTGGAAAAAATAGGAATATCTGTTTCGCGTTCCACTATACCCAACGATCCGAATTCTCCCTTAAACCCTTCGGGAGTACGATTTGGAACGCCCGCCATTACTACTCGCGGCATGAAAGAAGGCGAAATAAGGCAAATCGTTGTCTGGATAGACGAAGCGATACGAAACAGAGAAAATGAAGCCAAGCTGAGCCTGATAAAAAAAGAAATAAAAGGCTTGTGTTCCAAGTTTCCGATACCAAGCATTTAAGCTAAGTAACTCGCAGTATAAATCAAACCCTTGAGGGTTTTGATTTTATAACGAGAATATTATGAATAAAATAATCGACGGCAAGGCATTGGCAGAAAAAATAAAAGACGAGGTGGTTGGTGAAATAATCAAACTAAACGGCGATCGACCGAATTTGGCTATTGTTTTAGTGGGAAAGCGTCAGGATTCCGAGCTTTATGTTAAATTGAAAGAAAGGGAGGCAAAGCGGGTTGGAATTGATACTCATTTGTATAAATGCGACGAGGATATCAGCGAGCGGGAATTGCTTGAAGTGATCGACTGCTTGAATAACGATCAGACAATAGATGCGATCCTAGTTCAGTTGCCTTTGCCTGAAAATTTTGATACGGATACGATTATTATGGCGATTGATCCGGGAAAGGACGTGGATGGTTTTCATCCTGAAAACCTGCAAAAACTTTTTGTCAGTTGCAATCACGCCGGAGTCATCCCGCCCGTTATTCGAGTGGTCTTGGATATGCTGGAAGAAATAAAATGCGAGATTAAGGATAAAAAAATATGCCTCGTGGTTAATTCGGAAATTTTTGGAAAAAGTTTGGTCAAAGTTCTTGAATGTCGGGAAGGGGAGGTTGAAATAACTAATTCCAAAGATATCAATTTTCAAGCCAAGACAAGAGCGGCGGATATTTTAATTACTGCTGTCGGCGTTCCCTGTTTGATAACCAAAGAAATGGTAAAACCAGGCGCGGTAGTGATTGACATCGGTATAACCAAGCAAAAAAATAAGGTTGTTGGCGATGTCGATTTTGACCAAGTCAAAGAAGTTGCCGAATTTATTACGCCAGTTCCAGGAGGCGTCGGTCCGATGACCATTGCCGAGGCTTTTAAAAATATTTTAAAAATATACAAAAAAATCAGGTCAAACCGACAAGAAACCGCTTCAGTCGCAAAAAATTGAAATTCAAGAAAAAATTATCAGCTTCGAGCCAAAAGAGTTATCTTGGCTCGAACCGGCTCGTGAATTTGTTTTGTCGCTTAATCAAGCCGAAAAAATAGCAGAAACCGAAAATAAAAAAGAAATGACAACGTTTCTTAAAAATATCGGCTCGAACCACATTTTACAAAACCGCCAACTGATTTTTTCGTTCAAAATTCCCTACAATTTTGTCGCCGAGCGAAGCGAGGCGAATTAAAGAAATTTGACTTTTCCTTACTGGTAGTCTTTTACAGCGAGGCTCGAACTTTTTTCAAGAAAACTTTTGAAAAAATTTTTGAAATTCCGCCTCACCTCGCTTCCGTTGTCCTAATTTATCAGGATGGTGGAAGCGAGCTATGTTGTTTTTCAAAATTTAAACCATCTTAACAAACCGTTAAGAAAATGTAATATTTCCTAGCGCAGAATGCTTAAAATAGTTCGAACGCATTTCGCCGCCTGTGGCGGCGAGGAAGCCCTTCGTGAAAATTTCGAATTGTAGCGGAGTCGCGCTGATGACAATTTTAAGTTTTAATAATTAATTAACAACAGTGTTGCGTTAAATTATAGAAACAAAGTATAATCAAAATAATTTTTAAAAATTGATTTTATGATAAAAATCTTCAAATTTGCTTTTCTGTTAATCTTTGCTTTGGGAATTTTGACCGGTTGCGCTAAAACTCCTGTCAAACAAAACAATTTTGGCGATAACAATCCCAACAAATCAATCAGCGCAACAAGCTATATTTTATATGTCGGACATGGTTGCCCGCATTGTTTGAATGTTGAAGAATATATTATACAGAGCAATTTGAATGAAAAAATATTCATAAACATCACAGAGGTCTTTGAAAACAAGGTTGGGGCGTCTGATTTTATGGAAAAAGCTAAAATCTGCGGTTTAGACCAAAAAAGTCTAGGCGTACCCGTACTCTATGCCAATGGCAAATGTTTTTCCGGAGATGAGCCAATAATTAATTTTCTCAAAGAAAACGTAAAATAAATATTGATAACGTTTAGCCAATACTAAAAAACATTGTTTATAAAATGTGGAAAAAATCCTTTTTAATAAATACCGGAAAAAATATTTAAAATTCGTTTTTAAAATTATTTTTTTAATTTAATATTAGTAATTTTTTAAAAAAAAATAAAAACCTTTTTTTAAAATTCCTTTTAAAAACCAATCTCTTGACAATAATTAAAATTTTCTTTAATATAAGTAATGTTATTAATTCTTTAATTTTAAATTGAAATTATTGAATAAATAGTTCAGCACGATATACAAAAGGAAGAAAAAAACAGTGGTATTAAATATCCTTTAGTATCTCTGTTTTTTTCTTCCGCACTTTGAAAACTGAAGTTTTAGAGCTAACAAGCGCCAATTCAAGCCTTTCTCCTCGAAAGATTGGAAAGGCGAATTTGCAAGAATAAAATCTTCAAATATCTAATACCTCCTCTCATGGATGTATTATTTGGAGACAACCAAATAAAAAAACAAAAAAGTACTGTCTTCCTCCCCGGAAGACAGAAAGCTTAAAACTCGTAAGGTTCGAAGCTTTTACTTTTCTTGGATGACAACCAAGTAAAAAAACTTTTTGAGAGTTTGATCCTGGCTCAGGATGAACGCTGGCGGCGTGTCTAAGGCATGCAAGTCGAACGCCCCACACTTTCTGCGCACCTTTGTTTTATTAGGCGCTTAAATATTTTATATAAGCAATTTTGCTTTGGCGATTTAATATAACAAGGTGAATGGAAAGTGTGGGGAGTGGCAAACGGGTGAGTAACACATTGGTAACCTACTCCGAAGACGGGAATAACCAGCCGAAAGGCTGGCTAATACCCGATGTGTTGTGGTGGCGCATGCCATCACAATAAAGTTCCGACGCTTCGGAAGGGGCCTATGTCCTATCAGCTAGTTGGTAAGGTAAAAGCTTACCAAGGCTACGACAGGTAGCGGGTGTGAGAGCATGACCCGCCTCACTGGGACTGAGACACTGCCCAGAC
>CAYUHZ010000022.1:0-13855 GCA_964444625.1 uncultured Gammaproteobacteria bacterium
AGATCTTGTACGCCCCATTTCAGATGGAAACCTGGAATTTGTAGGCAGAAAGGATGATCAAATTAAAATTCGCGGCTATAGAGTTGAAATCGGTGAAATAGAAGCCGTTCTATCAGAGCATCCCGGCTTAAAAGAGTGCGCTGTCAGTGTTAAAAAAGATATTTTAGAGCAAAACCAATTGGTGGCATATTTGGTAGTGAGAGAGGGTGAAAGAAAAGAATCCAGCATCTCACAGAACAATAATGATGAATGGACTTCTTTTTTAAAAGAAAGAATTCCTGGCTACATGATTCCTTCTTTTTTTGTGAAGTTGCCATTTTTACCATTAACTCCGACAGGAAAAGTTGATCGAAAATCTTTACCAGATTTATCAAATAAAAGGCCAAATCTTTTTGCCACATTGGTATTACCAAGAGATGATATTGAATCAAAAATATCCGGTATTTGGAGAGAGGTTTTACAGCTAGCCGAGGTGGGAATAGATGATAATTTCTTTGAGCTGGGAGGAAATTCTTTGTTGGTTACTCATATGCTTCAGAAATTATTGCAGACATTTGAGTCGAAAATAACGATTGCTGATTTATTTCAATATCCGACAATTCGATTGATTTCTGAGAAAATTAAAAAAATGGACAATAAATCTCTAAATAAGTCACGTAAGAAATATTCAAAAATCGCAGACATGTCTATGGCTGAAAAAAGAATTAATGCAAGAAAAAATTATGGCAAATTATCAAAAAAAATATAATGCTTCGGAATCAGACATTGCTGTAATAGGAATATCTTGTCGCTTCCCCGGCGCTAAAGACGCTAATGAATTTTGGGAAAACCTACAAAAAGGCAGAGAGTCAGTGTCTTTTTTTTCTGAAAATGAATTGGAAAATGGCAGTGAAGAGATGAAAAAGAGTCGAGATTTCGTAAGAGCAGGTTTTGTATTGGAAGATAGTCGGCTTTTTGATGCCGACTTTTTTGGTTTTTCCGAGAAAGATGCAAAAATTCTTGATCCACAGCACAGAAAATTTCTTGAGTGCTCTTGGGAAGCACTGGAGGATAGTGGGTATAATCCGGATATTATTAAGGGAAGCATAGGCGTCTTTGCGGGATCGGGTATGAGCACATATCTTTTAAATAATGTTCATCCGAATGTTGGTTATCATCCCAATAGAACTTTTCTGGAATCAATGGAGGATCTTAATATTTTGACAGCAAATGACAGAGATTATCTTGCTACCCGCGTTTCATACAAATTTAATTTGCGAGGTCCTAGTGTTAATGTCCAAACAGCTTGCTCCACTTCGCTGGTTGCAATCCATCTTGCTTGTCAAAGCATACTTAATGGAGAGTGTGACATGGCTCTTGCCGGAGCAGTTACGATTTTATGTCCGCAGAAAACAGGATATTTATATCAACCAGATATGATTCTTTCGCCAGACGGTCATTGTCGGCCATTTGATACAAGTGCCAAAGGTACAGTTTTTGGTAGTGGTGTGGGCGTTGTTTTGCTAAAAAAATTAAAGGATGCGTTAAAAGATGGAGATGCGATTCATGCGGTTATCAGAGGTACTGCTGTCAATAATGATGGTTCGGTAAAGGTCGGATACTCAGCTCCAAGTATTGATGGTCAAGTAGCGGTAATTGAGGAAGCTATGGCCGTTGCCGGTGTTCTTCCTGAAGAAGTTTCTTTTATTGAAGGACATGGAACTGCTACGAAAATCGGAGACCTGGTGGAAATTTCCTCTCTTAAGCGAGTATTTAAAACTGATAAGAAAAATTTCTGCGCAATCGGTAGTGTTAAATCCAATATAGGCCATCTTGGATGGGCATCAGGAATGGCTGGTTTTATAAAAGCTATTCTTGCGATTAAAAATGAAATAATTCCGCCAACAATCAATTTTGAAAAATCAGATTTGCAGTTGGATATAGAAAATTCTCCATTTTATATAAATAAAAAAAATTTGGATTGGAAAACAAATAATATAAAAACTGCAGGTGTCAGCGCCTTCGGCTTAGGAGGAACTAATGCACATGTAATCATAAGTGAGAGTTTAAAATCGAATAATATTGAAGAAAGTGACAAAAAAGAGGAAAAGCACCTCTTTACTTTAAGCGCGAGAAACGAATCGTCTCTGAGGGCACTCTCGGAACAATATATTCAATTTTTGAATAAAGAAAATAAACACATATCTCTCGGTAACTTATGTTATACCTCAAATATCGGTAGAAAACATTTCGAGAAAAGAATCGGATTTATTTCTTCATCATTATCCGAACTTAGAAGTGAAATAAAAAAATTTGCTGATTCTAAATCTGTAAAAGAATATTTTCACTCGAGGGCGCTTGGCGTTGAGGAGTCGCTTATGGACGAAAAGTCGGAGACATTGATTAAGTTGCGGAATTCTTACGAATCCGGAAGTGATATCGATTGGCTCAATTTATATTCCGGCTCAAAAATGTGCAGAGTTCATTTGCCAACATATCAGTTTCAAAAAAAAGAATATTGGATTAGTTCAAATAAAAAATCTGATTTGATTCAAAATGAAATTAAAGCGAAAGGCCTAGTCGATAATTTTTATGAAGTAAAATATGAGAATATTCCGAGATATGGGACAGCGTCTCGCCATTTTATTAGCTTAAGACAATTGAAGAAAAAATTGAGCGGAAAAATAAAAAAAATTGCTCTGGAGTCAAAGTTTGACGATTATGAACAAATACTAGGTATATTGGAGAAAACAAGCCTTCATCTGATTGTCAATGCATTTTATGAGCTTGGTTTCAAATTTGACCAAGCAGAAATTACAACGGAAGAATTTATGTCAAGGTTCAATGTGAATTTTAAATATAAAAAACTCATTTATAGATTATTTGAAATTCTCCAGGAAGAAAATATTGTTAAGCGAACGCATAATTATTGGAAAATTTTAAAAGTGCCAAATATTAATAATGTTTTACTGGATAAAAACGAAAATTTCCCAGAATTCGAATTATTGAGTCGTTGCGGCTTCAATCTTTCCAATGTTTTGCGCGGATCGGATAACCCGTTGGATTTATTGTTTGAAAACGGTGATACGTCTCTCCCGAAGAATTTTTACACGAATTCTCCTACATTAAAAGCTATGAATTTTATCGTTGCGGAAGCTGTTTCTGAGTTGCAAAAACAAAATCCAAAAAATACTGGATTAAGAATTCTTGAAATAGGCGCCGGAACCGGAAGTACTACCGAGTTTGTTGCCCAAAAACTTTTTCCTGATAAGACAGCATATGTGTTTACTGATTTATCGGCTAAATTTACATTTGAGGCGAAGAAGTTGTTTGTGAATTACGCTTTTATGTCTTATGCGCAACTTGATATAGAGAAACAATCGGAAATTGGAGATTCTAATAAAGATCAATATGATGTTGTAATTGCTACAAATGTTTTGCATGCCACAAAAGATTTGAGAAATACAATTGCAAATGCAAATACTCTTTTAGCGGAGGACGGCATATTAATATTGCTTGAGGGTTCCAATCCTGTGCGCTGGGTTGATATTACCTTTGGTTTGATTGATGGGTGGTGGCGATTTTCCGACTACGATCTCAGGCCAAACTATCCCTTATTGTCTCCGCAAAAATGGAAAAAAGAATTACTTGCTCATGGATTTCGTGAAGTAGAGGCGATAACTTCGCAAGAAGTCGGATCTCAAGTGGGTGTTAGCGGAGGATTGCCTCAGGCAGTTATTTTTGCCAAAAAAATAAGCAAAAATAGCGGCGATACTTTTCCAGAAAACTGGATAGTTTTTTCAGATAGCAAAAAAATAAGTGGCAATTTAACAAAAAAACTTGAAAAAAAAGGCATTAAGTGCATTATTGTTCGACAGGGAGAAGCATTTAGAGAAGTTACTGTTAATGAGGAGTATGTAGTTAATATTTTCAATCCAGAAGATTTTAATATGCTTTTGAAAAAAATTCAGGTTCCTGTTCAAAAAATACTTTATTTGTGGCCACTAGATAAAATCTCCAAAATCACTGATCATGACAAAAAGAAAATTGAAAATTATTATTTGTTGTGTTGTGGAGGATTGCTAAATATAGTTAAATCAATTGTGGATAAATTTCCATCTCCACCGTCTCTTGTGGTAGTGACGGAAGGATCTCGAATTATAGGAGCTTCTTCTGACTTAAGTCAATTGATTCAGTCATCAGTTTGGGGTTTTGGCAGAGTTATATCGATAGAACATCCAGAACTCTCCTATAAGATGATCGATATTGAGTCAATTGAGCAAGTCGAAGAACTTTCAGAGGAGTTATTTGCGGTTGGTGACAAAGATTGGATTATTTTAGGATCTGATTCGCGATACATTGCCAGATTGGAGAATATAGATGTTGATTTTAAAGAAAATAAATCGCTCGTTTTGGACAGAAATGCTGTCTATGTGGTTACCGGAGGATTTGGAGGTCTTGGTCTTAAAGTTGCTGAATGGATGGCAAATGGTGGCGCGCGCCATATAGCCCTTGTAGGACGCGAATTACCTGCAGAAAATGTTAAGGACAAATTGATTTCTTTGACTAATAAAGGGGTAGAACTGAAAATTGAAAAATGCGATATTTCCGATTACGATTCCCTAAAAAGATTGTTTCATAAACTCAGACTGGTGGGGCCAATAAAGGGGATAATTCATGCAGCCGGTGCTATAGATGATGGTGTTATATTACAGCAGGATTTCAGTCGCTTCTTAAAACCTGCTCAGGCCAAGGTGATTGGGGCTTGGAATTTGCATACCCTCTCTCAAGAAGAAGATATGAATTTGGATTTATTTGTCCTATTCTCATCAGTGGTCAGTATTATTGGCAATGTTGGACAATCAAACCATGCATCTGCCAATAATTTTATGAACAGTTTGGCATTATATCGAAAACATAATGATCTTCCTGCAACAGTTATTCAATGGGGGGCGTGGGCTGATATTGGGACATTGGCAAAATTTCCGGAAGTCGTTGATAAATTAAATGCAATTGGCATAAAAATGATAAAACCAGATGAAGGAATTGAAATATTGGATTTTGTTTTGAGTAAAAAAATTACATCCGTAATTTATGCTCCTATAGATTGGGGGAAATTTATCAAATCAAACAAGCTGGAAAAAAATCCATTCTTTTCTTCGCTGGTCAAAAAGTATTTTACAAAAATAGAAAAATCTACAGAACATGATATTTTGACAGAGGTTTCTTCTCTGTCATATGATGAGAAATTTGCATTTATCCAGGGGAGAATAATGGAAAATGTGGATAAAATTCTAGATATAAAAAATGTGAATGATTTTGGAAATAAAAACTTCTTTGAATATGGGATGGACTCCCTAACCTCAATTCAGTTAAGAAATAATTTGCAGTATGATTTCAAGTGTTCCATACATCCGACGATAGCATATAAATATCCGACAATTGAAAGCCTTTCTAAGTATATAATTGATAGTATTTCTTTCGAATCGCAAGAAAAATTATCAAAAAAAGAACAGAAAAAAAACGACGCATCCTCAAAAACAAAAGCAATTTCGATGCAGCAAAAAAGATGGATTAGGCTTGCAAAGAAAGGCTATGGGAAATTATTGATTCCGATTTTATTTCATACTGCATTGAATAAGGAGGCATTTCGTGCTGCGCTTAAGCAAATAATTGACAGACATGAAGTATTGAAATATAGGTTTCCTGATGATAGCGCCGAGATTGTCGATAGTGATGATTTTTTATGGAATGATTCAGGGTTGTTTGTCGATGCCAGCAATGAAGAAAGTCAGACACAATTAATTATTCAACAGAAAAATGAATTAAATGACAATATTCCAAATCCAAAAGACAGACCAACCTGGACAATCAAGTGTATAAAATTAAATGAAAATAAATTTTTGGTACTCCTCCATATTCAACATCTAGAATTTGACGGAACTTCCGTTTCGATTTTTGCAGATGATCTAAGAAGATTTTATGCTGATTATATAAAAGGTGGGGATATCAACTATTTGCCAGCCGTTCAGTATGCCGATTATATTGAGTGGCAAAAGAATTATATGATTTCTGATATCGATAAGGATCGAGATTTTTTTAGAAGAATTTTTGGAGATATCGAGATGACAACATTTTTGCCAAATCATTCTGGAAGAAAAAATACTGAAAGTTATCCGTCTTCCTGTTATACGCCAGACCAGATAAGCGGTCTTTGGAAAAAACTTCAATTAGCGGGAATAAAAGCCAATATTTCTCCTTTCTCTATTATTTGCGCCACGTATGCTCAACTTATAGGATGGATAATAGGTGATGAGCAAGTGGTAATTGGAACTATTACTAGTAGTCGTCCATCTTCTGAATTTGATAGAACAATAGGGCCTTTTGTTCAGTCCTTCCCCTTGAAAATATCAACCGCCGGGAATTTCAAAAATATTGTGATTGATGTTCATGATCTTATCACAGAGATAAATGATAGAAGCAGATATCCAGTTGCTGATATGATAAACTATATCCCTGCATTCCGTGATATGGAAATGGACACTTATTTTACAGACGCATTTGTTATGCTGAATAATTATCCAAGAGAATCTGATTTGCAACCTAAGATTGAGGTGCTCGAGTCCCTTGGTCCCATTATCAGACCCGGTCTTCCGGATATTAGTCCGCAAACCTTAAATGAAATTGCCGGGTTGTTTATGATTGTTGACTATTATGAAGGAGAAATGAGGTTTAATTTTTGGTATCACAAGCATCGTTTCAAGCTGAACCAAGTGAAAAAATGGGCTGAAAAATATTTAGAAGATTTGCAAACTAACTTAAAAGAATTATTACGAGAAAAATAGTGAGTTATGTCTGGGTGTAGTTTTCTGATAAATATTTCAAAGCGTGATAGCTATTATAATGCTCTAAACTGGTTCTAATCTGCTCCAGCTGGTGGAGCAACATCGAAATTTGAGGGCTAAAACCCTCTTTTTTCTTTTTATCTTCCAACAAATTTAGCGGTTCGAACCTTTCGCGTGTTGCAATAGTATTTTTTAGAAATGCCAAAAATCCATGAGGTTTCTTTAACAGAACGGTTGTCATTGTCGATGGACAGTTACTAGTGAAACCACCGATTATGGTCATAAATAGCTTTATTGGATGTTGCCACATCCGTCTGGTGCGGGGGCACAGTGGGCATAGGTCGTTGTAGAATGTGGTTGGTTTTGCTATAATTAATTTATTAAGACATTAAGAAGCCAATAATAAAATCAAAATAACAAACAATATGCAAGTTAAAAGAACTACCATCGTCGCAATATCGATGTTTATTAAAGAAAAGTTCGGTACCGAAAAATACGGCATTTGATTTAAATCATTGCAGCCTGAATCTCAAAAAATTTACGTAAAGTATATTACTGTTTCTAAGTGGTACACGCTCAAGAATTCATATTCAATTCCGTTGCAGAAAATTTGTGATTTATTTTATGCCAAGAATCCAAAAGGAGCTTGGGAGAGTGGATGTTTTAGCGTCGAATATTCTCTAAACGGAGTTTATTCAGTTTTTGTTAAAAATGGGTCGCCAAAACATTTGCTTAAAAAAGGGAAAAATATTTTTAGCGCATATTTTAATGATTCAGCGATGGAAATAGAGGGTGGGAGAGGGGAATCTGGTAAAATTTAAAATAATTAGATTTTCGGAAATAAACAATCTGATTGAAAAACATCTAGCTGTATGGTTTGAAAGAGCGGTGGAAATTTGCGGGAGCAAAAAAGCTGGCGCTAAAATTTTTAAGTCATTGGTCAATAAGGATAAATTTACTGAAATGGTAATTTTTTGGATCTAGTTTTAGTTGGTTAAGCAAAAAGAGAGGCGCGCATTCTCTCTTTGATAAAATATGTTATAATAAAATATGACAAATAGCAGTATCATTATTAATGCGATGAATATTTTTTTTAGTTTTGTCTGGGGAATTATTTATTTTCCGTTTTGGTGGTACGTGGAAGGTTTTTGGTTAGTATTGCTTGAAATCAAGGCATTTATAGCAAATCGGGCTAAAATGCTGGATATTGCGGTATGGTTAAAAAATGTTTTTACGCCAATGTACGGCCAAACTGATTTTGCCGGAAGGTTAATCAGTTTTTTTATGAGGCTGTTCCAAATATTTTTTCGAGGCCTTGTAATGATTTTTTGGCTAATTTTTTCATTATTGCTAATAGCTTTTTGGCTTTTGTTGCCATTAGTGATCGTCTACCGAGTTTTTGTATTGTAAAATATGCCAGATATTAATAACTGCAAACAACTTATAGTTTGCCCGGAATGTAATGGCGCCAAATTTAAGAGCGCGCAAATAAATTGCCCAAATTGCGGCGGTTTTGGTCAGGGTTATTTTTATTCAAACAAATTTTTTTATTTAGGGCGGGACTATCATCTAGTTTGGGTTGTCTTGCGACGATTAAAAAAATATGCCGATTTGGCTGTTACCGGCATTGCTTTAACCGCTTTAGTTCTTGGTTTAATAGCTTTGTTTTATTTTATTTGGGAAAATTTGGGCTACAGTGATAATATTTTATGGCAAATTTGGTCTTCGGAAAATCATTCGCTTTACCTTGATTTTTTTTGGAGCAGTTTGTTGTTTGGTTTGTTTGTTGTTTACCGACTATTGCATACCCAAAATCGAGGCCGCAATATCATCAACTTAAAAAAATTAACTGTTAACACAGGAGAAAATTTACCCGACAATTGGCGCGATTTGCGGAAAATTAAGAAAAGTCAAAAAATTAATGTGGGCCTATCCTTCAGCAGCCCATTGGAGAAGATATTGGAACAAACTGTAAAGAAAACGGCTGTTCATGGCAAGGCGGCGGATGAAATAAGCCTATTCGTTGAATTATTGTCGGACAAACTGGTAAAAACGGTTTTTTATCGCTTAAATATTGATCCAAAAGAAATCAGTAAAAAAATAACCAATAACTTGGCTGGTTCTACTGAAGCGCCAGGCAGCGGATTGTCGGTTATGGTGGTTGAAATTTTGATTGATTCATATTTGCAAGCCATGGAAATGAGGCAAAAAAAGGTACAGCCTTTTAATGTCCTGGCGCCGATCATTATGCGCAATTCCTGGTTGGCTGATTTGTTGATAGATTTCAATCTTGATCAGCGGGCTATAAATAATGTGATTAATTGGCTGGCAATAAATGACCAGTTGAGGGAGAGTTATTTGCTTTATAAGAAGATGGCTAGATTTAAGCCTGCTAGCGCGATCAACCATTCTTATACCGCTTTAGCCACGCCCATTCTGAATTATTTTTCTCATGATTTAACATTAGCCGCTAAGTGGGGCAGGTTGGAATTTTGCGTTGGACGATCAAATGAGTTAAAAAAAATATTTGAAAATTTTATCAGCGGTCAAACCGGAGTGCTTTTAATGGGACCGGAAGGTTCGGGCAAGACAAATATTATTCACGGTCTAGCTCAGTTAATGGTTAAAGAAGAGGTGCCAATTTATTTGCAAGACAAGAGATTGCTAGAGTTAGATATCGCCCGTCTGGTCAGCGGAGTTGATCCGGCTCAGGCTTCAGGCAGATTGGAAGTTATTATTGATGAAGTGGCTAGAGCCGGTAATATAGTTCTATTTATTGAAAATATTGAAAATATTTTAGGTTTTACCGCCGGAGGGGAATCCAGCCTTGATTTGTCGGAAGTATTGGCGAATGCCATGGAAAAACATTTATTATTTTGTTTAGCGACCATAACTACGGAAAACTATGGTAGATTTTTTGAGCATTCAGCTTTAGCCAGGCAAATGTCCAAAGTTGAAGTATCGGAGCCTGAGCCAGATCAGGCGATATTGATGATTGAAAGCAAGATCGGCTATCTGGAAAGCCAATATCCAGTGATATTTACTTATCAGGCGATTGAAGCAGCTGTAAATCTTTCGGATAAGTATATGCACGAGCAATATTTACCCGACAAAGCAATTATTATTTTGGAAAAAGCAGCAGCCAAGCATTCCTCGGTTAATAAGGTTAAGAAAATTATTGATCAGCAAGAGGTTGCAATAGCGGTTAGTGAACAAAGCGGAGTTCCGGTGGCAGATATTAGTCGGCAGGAATCAGAGCTATTGCTTAATCTAGAACAAGCGATGAGCCAGTATGTTGTCGGCCAAAAAGAAGCCCTTGCCAGTATAGCTGATTGTTTGCGGCGCTCCAAAGCCAATTTACGTTCTGGTAAGCGTCCGATTGCCAGCTTTTTGTTTCTTGGCCCGACCGGCGTTGGTAAAACTGAAGTGGCAAAAACAGTGGCAAAGGTATTTTTTCAAAATGAAAAATACTTTGTCCGATTGGATATGAGCGAGTACCAGCATCCAAATAGCGTAGAAAAAATGATCGGCGATCATGACGGAGCTTCGGGCTATCTGACCGAGGCGGTTCGCCGTTCTCCCTATGCCCTGATTTTGCTTGACGAGTTTGAAAAAGCCCATGCTAACATTTTGGACTTGTTTTTGCAGGTAATGGATGACGGCAGGTTAACTGACGGACAGGGGAGAACGATTGATTTCACCAATTGCGTGATTATAGCTACTTCAAACATCGGGGCGATTTATATTGAGGACCGGGTTCGGGCGGGAATTGATATTGATAATATCAAACAGGGTTTAATCAATGATCAGTTGAATAAGGCATTAAAGCCGGAATTGATTAACCGTTTTGACGGTATCGTGGTTTTTACGCCCCTTGAGTTAGCTGAAGTTTCTCAAATCGCTCGCTTAATGCTCAAGCAAACAGCCGATGAATTGATGGAAAAAGGCATTAGCCTAGAATTGACCGATGAAGGAGTGAGTGATTTAGCTAAGCTTGGTTATGATCCGGCATTCGGCGCTCGTCCTTTAAGGCGCGTTATTCAAGATCGCTTAGAAAACGAGATTGCTAAATTGTTGTTAAGCAAACAATTAGTTAGGCGCGATACTTTGATCGTTAAGCCTGATTTGAATTTAGAAATTGTAAAAGCGAAAAAAATATAACAAAAGGAGGATTTTTCAATCCTCCTTTAAGATTTATGTTTTATTGTGATGAAAGCAGTCTTTGTGATAAAGACTGATCGAAGCCCCCATCGCTTTGACATAACACAGACAGTTCACCCAATCTGGTATGTCAATGTTTTGGGCGCAGAGCTGCTTTTCATCAATGAAGAGGAATATTTCCCTCTTGTTGCCATTTCTGGTGGTAACTATTTTTTCCAGAATGGCTGCGTTTGATGAAAAGACATCCCAAGAACAAATAATTCTTGTGAACATTTTAAAATTCTTGGGTTTTGGCTTCTTTTCGTAATTGAAGCCGTTTATTAATTCATCTTCCAGCAGATAACCTATTAAATCGCAAAGAATTTCTGCTGAAAACTCGCCAAACACTCCGACTTGAATGTTTAGCCTTTTTACAATTCCACCGCTTGACATTTTCCCCCTCCTGTTCAAATTCAAAAGTTTTGAAAGAACTAACAAACACTTGAACTTTAATATAATTTCTTAGAAAAGTCAATAAATGAACTATTATTTAATTTTTATTTTTAATGCCAGTTTTATCTTCAGCTTGTTGGCGACTATGTTAGTTGGGAATATTGCCAAGAGCATTGCCGCGGTTGATCTTCCGGATCAAACCAGAAAGATCCATTCTGGAGGCACGCCCCTGCTTGGCGGATTGGCAATTTTTGCGGTCTTTTTTTTCGTGTTATTTTTAAATCAAGAAAAAATTTTAGTTGGCAATTTAAATATCTCGCATTGGTTGGGGTTTTTTGTCGGCGCTTGTTGGTTGATGATCGGCGGATTTTTAGACGATAAATACAAATTAAAACCCTGGCAACAATTGGTGTGGCCCATTTTAGCGGTAATCAGCTTGATTGTTGGCGGCGTAGAAATAGAAAAAATTACCAACCCTTTTGGCGGTTATATCAACTTGGGCTGGGTTTCTGCTTTGTTGATTTTTATTTGGCTGATGGGCATGATGTATACTACGAAACTGCTAGATGGCATGGACGGCTTGGTTACCGGCACAACGGCTATTGGGGCGCTGATAATTTTTTTGTTCACTATGACTACCAGATATTACCAGCCAGACATAGGTTTCGCCGCTCTGATTTTTGCCGGCGCTTGCTTGGGATTTTTAGTTTTTAATTGGCATCCGGCAAAAATTTTTTTAGGGGAAGGAGGATCGCTGTTGTTGGGGTATATCTTGGGTGTGCTGGCGATCATTTCAGGCGGCAAAATCGCTATTGCTTTATTGGTTATGGGCATACCGATATTGGATCTTGTTTGGACGATTGTAAGACGTTTAATAGCAGGGAAAAATCCACTTCGGTTTGCCGATCGCCAGCATCTTCATTTTAAGTTGTACGATTTGGGCTTGTCTCAAAGAAAGACGGTCATGTCGTATTATTTTATTTCAACTATTTTTGGCTTAGTTGCGCTTTTTTTGCAAAGTTCAGGAAAACTATTGGCTTTTGGCATCTTGATAATAGTGATGTTGTTCTTGGTGATGGGCATATCATATCTTGACAGGAATAATAAAATTACCTAAACTTACAAAGTAATTAAATGAGCCTCAAATGGCGGTTTTTTTATTCAAATAAATTAAATAATAATATGGGCAAAATTGCGGTAATCAAAAGTGGCGGCAAGCAATACAAGGTCGCGGAGGGGCAGATGGTAAAAATAGAGAAGTTGGCAATTGAACCAGAAAAGAAAGTAAAATTCGATACTTTATTGATAGGCGATGAGAAGGAAGTTAGAGTCGGCGCCCCTAGTTTGGGCGATTTGGTTGAGGGTAAGGTTATTGAACATGGCAAATCAAAGAAAATAACAGTGGTAAAATATAAAAGCAAGACTCGTTATAAAAAAACTACCGGCCATCGCCAAAATTTTACCAAAATACAAATTGAAAAAATTTCTTGATTTTATCAATAAAAAAATAGCTCGGTAATTCATGGGCTATTTTTTTATACTTCATTACGAAATTGTAAGGCGTTTTTTAGAGTTTGTTCGTCGGCATATTCCAGTTCTGCTCCCATGGGCAATCCCCTGGCTAAACGAGTAATTTTTATCCCCAAGTGTTTGAAAGTTTTGGCTAAATAAAGAGCGGTGGTTTCACCTTCTAGATTTGGATTTAGCGCAAGAATAAGCTCTTTTATTTTTCCGCCTTTGATTCTATTTTCTAGTTTTTTTATCGCTAGTTGCTGCGGTTTTACTTCATTGATAAAGCTAATAACTCCGCCTAGAATGTGATAAATTCCATTATAACCGCCGCTTGATTCTATTGTAATCATGTCCCTAATGCTTGAAACAACGCAAATTGTATCTTGATTTCTATTTTTGTCCGAACAGATGTGGCAAGGGTTGGTTTCTGCTATGGTGCCGCAGATTGAGCAAATTATAATTTTTTCTTTTAACTCAGCTATGGCTTGGGCAAATTGTTGCAACTGCTCCGGATTTTGTCTGAAAAGAAAAAACACATATCTTTCCGCTGTTTTTTGACCGACAGTTGGGAGTTTGGCGAATTGTTCTATTAGATTTTGTATCGCCCTGGGATATTTCATAGGTTAAATCCTTCAAATCCCTTACCCATTGATTGCATTTTTTCAGCCATTAATCGTTGGGTTTTTTTAATACCGTCATTAAAGCAATCGGTTAGTGTTTTCTCAAGTGTTTCCTTGCTCAGCTCCGGGTTGATTGATAAAGCTGTTATTTCCATGTTGCCGTTTAAGCTGATTTTAACTCCGTTTTTTTCTAGATTTATGGTTTCTTGAGCCAGGGTGTTTTGAAGAATTTTAGCCTGGCTCCGCAGATCTCTGAATTGTTTCAGTTTATTAAACATTTTTATTATTTTAAATTATTAATTTAAT
>CAYUHZ010000023.1:0-13621 GCA_964444625.1 uncultured Gammaproteobacteria bacterium
ACTAAAAGGCTAATTTTAGTGGTTATTTTCAAATTTCGCTCCAAGTTTGGCGACGGCGCTATATTTTTATAATTATTTTAATTTGATAAAACTATATGAAATTTCATCTCTTGCCCTCAAGCATTAAATGGCAGCTTGTGATGATTTGCTTGGTCATGCTTGTCATACCTACCATTGTAGTGGGTTGGATCAGCTACACTGCCGCCCAAGAGGAAATATACAAACAGACCGAAGCAATGTTTTTAGAACAGGTAAAGATCATCTATAAGAACATTGAAAATATTTATCAGACAACGATTTATAATATTGACGTAAACCTGCAAATTGCTCGGGATATCGTTGACAGTTATGGGAAAATTACAATTGACCAGAAGGAGAAAATGGATATAACCATTATCAATCAGGCGACAAATTCAGCAAAAAAAGTATCGGTTCCGGTAATGAAGCTGGGAGAAATGATGGTATATAACAACACGGAAGTGGTTGACAGGATCGTTTCGGTCATGGGCGGCACTGCAACGATATTTTTGTTGACTTCGGACGGTTTATTGAGAATGGCTACCAATGTTCAAAATATTGACGGAAGCAGGGCGGTGGGAGGCTACATACCAACCGACTCTCCGATATATTTAGCCATTATTCGAGGGCAGGGTTATTTGGGCCGTTCAATTGTTGGCGAACAAGGATTTATGGCATCTTATGGGGCAATCAAAGACGATCATGGCACAATTATCGGAGCTTTGTATTTCGGCCATCCGGAAAAAGACGTCCAAGAAGTTATTTTTAACAACTTGGCTCAAGTGCACTTTGGCCAGACGGGTTATATCAGTATTTTTGACAGCAAAGGCGTCAATCTTCTGTCAAAAGGGCGATTGAATGACAGGGCAAACATCTTGGAGGACAAAGATGCGGACGGAAAATCTTATATTAAGGATATTATTTTTACTGCCAAAGCCTTAAAGCCCGGGGATACAGCCATCTCTTATAATGCTTGGCTGGATGGCGGAACCCTCAAGAATAAGGTTATGGCTTTTGCTTATTTTGAAGGCTGGGATTGGGTGTTTGGGCCCACGGCTTTTCGCGAAGAATTTACTGTCGGCCTGCAAGCGATTCTTTATCAGATTACTTTATTTATTTTTCTTTCTGTCCTAATTGGCGCGACTGTGTCATATATCTTTGCTTATTATCTGACCAAGCCATTGAAAAAACTGGAACAAATTTCTGTGCAATCGGCTACCGGCAATTTAGATGTTGATTTTGACGAGTCGATCATCGGGCGCGGCGGAGAAATTGGCGGATTGGCGAAATCTTTCAGCATTATGGTGACTAATATTAAAAATTTGATTGAAAATATTAAGCGTAGCAGCGTGATTATCGCCTCGTCTTCTCAACAGCTTTCATCTTCCGCCCAGCAAGTCAACTCGTCCATGCAGCAGTATTCTTCCACCATCCAAGAGGTGGCTCAGGGGGCGATGAGCGTTTCTAAATCGGCGGCCGATGCCCAAGAAGCCTCGTTAAAAACCCAGGAGAGTGCGCAATTCGGCAGTAAGGCGACTCAGTCGGTTAGCGAGAAAATGAATATTATCAGCGCTACCACCAAGGAAGGCGCGCAAAAAATCAAAGCTCTGGGCGATAAATCAAAAAAGATCAGCAATATAGTTGAAACAATCAACAATATCTCCGAGCAGACGAATTTACTCGCTTTGAACGCGGCGATTGAAGCGGCGCGCGCCGGCGAAGCCGGCAGGGGATTTGCCGTGGTAGCGGATGAAGTCAGAAAATTGGCCGAAGAATCAGGCAAAGCGACTGAGAAGATCACCGAGCTAATCAGCGAGATTCAATCCGATATTCAAGGTTCAGTGGAGAGTATGGACAGGAATACGGTTCAAGTTGATGAGGGAACCGAGTCAATTCTTGAGTCGCTCAAATCGTTTGAGATAATTCCTTCCTTGGTTAATGGCGTCAACAAGTCATTATCGGTTATGACAGCTGCCTCCGAGCAAAATGCTGTTGGTTCTGATGCCCTGGCATCTTCGGTGCAAGAGGTTACTTCGGCGATGCAACAAGTTTCCAGCGCCGCCCAACAGCTTAGCTCCCAAGCCGAAGAATTGCGCCACTTGGTGTCAAAGTTTAAAACAGGAGACGAGGAGATTGAGGTTTACGGTCCCGAGACATCAAAACCCGAACAACCAGAGGAGTGGGAAAAAACAAGCGGTTAACAATTTGGAAGATGATGATGAGCGGCAAAAGAAATTGATTGAACACGAGATTGCCAGCCCGAACCAAGAAAAAAGGCGGTTCCGAAAAAGAAAAAAATACGCCGGTTTAAAAATATAATCAATAATTAAAACAAATATTATGGCTAACACCGAAGAAATAATTAGAAATGTAGCTAAGCAAGATAAAAATCATGAAAAAAAAGTTGAAGAATATATACAATTAGTAGTTTTTGAATTAGATAAAGAAGAATACGCAGTTGAAATAACCGAATTGCAGGAAATTATCAGATTTCCAGAGATTACCCCCATTCCCAACGCCCTAACTTTTATCAGGGGAATTTTTAACTTAAGAGGGAAAATTATCGTGGTGATTGATTTAGAAAAGCGCTTCTCCTTGGAAAGGGACCATGAAAGCAGGGAGGGCAATATCATTATAACCGAAATTAATGAGAATGGTTTCGGCATAATCGTTGATAAAGTAACGGAGATAATCAATGTTCCACGTTCAACCATTCAACCAACCCCCGCTTTGATTTCTACTAAAATTCATGCCGATTATATCAAGGGGATTGTGGTAATGGCAGAAAACAGAAATTACGAAACATCCAGTAATAAAATTCAGCAGAGCGATGAAAATTCTCGCTTGATAGTATTGCTTGATTTGAATAAGATGTTACAGGAAAAAGAGCTGCTTTCTTTGGGTAAGACCATTCAAGACACAACTTCAAAAGAGGCGCAATCTTCAGAGGCGCAAACAGAGCAAGCGACTAAATAAAAAAGATTTATTAATTAATTAGATATCTAATCTACCAATTGTTAACCGGCAAGATTAATTAGATGAGTTAATTTGTCTTGTTATCAATAGGAAATACTTAATATGAAGGATACTAACATCAAAATTCTCGTAGTAGACGACAGCGCATTTATGCGCAAGGTGCTTATCGACATTCTGCAGAAGGAGGGTTTTACCAATATCATTGAAGCAGAAAACGGCAAGCAAGCGATCAAGGAGTTTTACATTGAAAAACCAGAACTAGTGTTGCTTGACATTATCATGCCTGAAGTTGACGGCATGGAAACCTTGAAGACTATCGGCAGAGACACCAAGGTGATTATGATTAGCGCGGTAGGACAGGAAAGCGTTATCAAAGAAGCAATGTCTATGGGCGCTCAAGGCTTCATAGTCAAGCCTTTTGAGAACAGCAAGGTGATTGAAGAAATGAGCAAAGTATTGGAGTAACCAACTAATCTTCTCTAAAAATTTTTATTATATGGCAGGCGCAAAAATAAAAGTCTTGATAGTTGATGATAGTTTTTTCATGAGAAAGCTTATTTTAGAGCTATTGAGCAGTGACCCATCGATAATAATAGTCGGAGAGGCCAAAGATGGCAATGAGGCCATCGAAATGACAGATCAATATAAACCGCATGTAGTTACCATGGATTATAATATGCCCGGAATGAATGGCGCTGAAACAACCGCTAAGATATTGCAGGATTTAGATCATCAACCTTCAATTATTATGCTTTCGGTTTGCACCAAGGAAGGCGCCGATGAAACTTTGAGGAGTTTGAGGGCAGGAGCGGTTGATTTTATCGCCAAACCATCAGGCGAATTATCAATGGACATTGATAAAGTAAAGGACGAACTTTTAGCAAAAATTAAAGTGGCTGCCGAAGCACATATCCAGAAGTCAAGCGAATTTGATAAGAAAATTTTGAGTCTGGCAAAAAAAAGCAAACATGCTTCCAAGGTTGTGGTAATTGGCGCTTCAACAGGCGGTCCCCCGGTATTGGAGGATATTTTGACAGGATTGCCCGCTGATTTAAAGATTGCAATTTTAGTCGTTCAACATATGCCGGAAAAGTTTACCAAGAATTTTGCGGAAAGGCTTGACAATATTATCGCTTTTAATACCAAGGAGGCTGAAGAAGGCGATATGATAAAAACCGGCACTTGTTTGGTCGCGCCCGGAGGCAAGCATATGTTGGTTGAGATAAGAGAAGAGGATGACGAGCTGGAATCAGAGAGAATCATACATTTAACCAAGGAGCCGCCAATTCTCGGCTTGAGACCATCAATAGATGTTTTAATGAAAACCGTCGCACATTGTTTCGGCAACAAGACAATCGGCATAATTTTAACCGGCATGGGGATTGACGGCACCGATGGCATGAGAGCGATCAAAAAAGCCGGTGGCTATACTATCACGCAGACTCCGGAAACAACCGTAGTAGATTCCATGCCCAAATCAATAATTAAACAGGGCTTGGCTGAAGAAATTTTAAATCCAGTCGATATAACCAAAAAAATTATTGAATTAAGCAAATAAAAAAATGGTAGATCTATCAAAATTTAAGGAAATTTTCATAATGGAAGCGGATGGAAATTTGCAAAAGCTGAATGAAAATCTTTTAAAATTAGAAAAATTAATTTCTGACCAAGTAGATACGGCAAAGCACAAGGCTATAATAGACGAGCTGATGAGATCGGCCCATACTATCAAAGGATCTTCGGCGACTATGGGTTTTGTTAAGCTAGGCTTCTTGGCCCATGTGATGGAAGATATTTTTGATTCCGCCAGAAATGATCAATTGACGATAACTATTAAGATTGTTAATAAAGTTTTCATCGCTCTGGATAAAATTAAAGTTTGCTTAAAGTCCATCAAAGATAATGATAGTGAAATTGATCTGCAGTCTATTTCCGATGAGTTAAAAAGCATAACCGGAGTTGAAACTGAAGGCGTAGGCAAATCGGTTAAAAAAACCGCCACACCGCAAAAGGATCAAACAAACCAAGGAGTTAAAAAAGAAAAAACCGGGGCAGAACTGGCGGCTGAAGCTAAGGCCGAAGCGTTAAGAGAAATAGCGGAGATGGAGGCGAAGAAACAAGCGGCAGGGGGATCGCCAAAAGAAGAGACCCAGGAGGCAAAGACCGGCCAAACAGAGCGATCAGCCAACATTGGCGGCAAAGAAGACCCTTTTAGTTTTGTTTCTTCGGAAGTCGCTAAGATAGATTATATAAAAGTTTCAATCAGTCGTTTGGACGCTTTGATGGATTTAGTTGAAGAGTTATTGATAGACAAAATGAGATTGGAACAACTGCGCAATAGAATTCCAGAAATAAAAGACATTTCCGATCATATCAGCTTACTTACTTCCGGCATCCAATATCAAGTGATGCAAGCCAGGTTGGTTCCGGTTGATCAAGTATTTCAAATGTTTCCCCGGATGGTTAGAGATTTGGCTTATAAGCTTGGCAAAAAAATAAATTTTATCACTTTTGGCGGCGATATCGAGCTTGATCGCACCATAGTTGATAAATTGGGAGAACCTTTGGTCCATCTTTTGCGCAATGCCGTCGATCATGGTATCGCTAAACAAGGCAATTTAAAATTGGAAGCCATTAGGGAAAGCGATTACGTGCTGATTATTGTCGAGAACGATGACAAGGGTATCGATTTTAACAAAGTAAAGCATGCGGCGGTTAAAAAGGGCATTGTTAGCGAAAAGGAGATTGAAAGCTATCGCGAAGATCAGTTGGTCAGCTTGCTGTTCCATCCCCGGCTTTCAACTAATGATGAAGTTACTGAAATATCAGGCCGAGGCGTTGGTTTGAGCGTTGTTAAAAGTTTTATTGATGAATTGAGCGGTCAAGTAAGCGTTGAAAATCTTCCGGAAGGCGGAGTGCGCTTTGTTCTGAAACTGCCTTTGACCTTGGCTATTATCAATTCTTTGTTAGTTCAAGTAAAAAACGAAATTTTTGCTATTCCTTTTAATAACATTGAACGTTCGGTCAGTGTTTCAAAGGATAACATCAAAAAAATGGCGGATCAAGAAGTGGCGATTATTGACGGCATCGATGTGCCGTTGATAAAATTGGCAGAAATTTTTCATTTAATAGTAGACGAAGAAACGCCGCAAGAAGCAATTGAAAAAGCCACAGAAAAAGAAAGTGCCTTGAGCAGAAATTTTAGCGTTAATCAAGACAATCTTATTGTTGTAATAATGCGTAAAGACGGAGAGTTCGTCGGAGTGGTGGTTGACAGTTTGATTAATCGACAAGAGATCATTATCAAACCGCTTTCGCCGGTGTTGAGAGGGATGAAGGGTCTTGCCGGTTCAACGATATTGGGCGACGGCAAAACCATTCTTATTTTGGACGTTATCAACTTGATCAAAACGATTGCTTAATAAACACTAATAACTTAATAGCCATTATTTAATACTATGACCAACGAATCAATAACAAAATATATTACCGGTTTCGAGCTGGACCAATTAAAAGAAGTAGTCAATATCGGCGCCAGCCATGCCTCAACTGCTTTGTCCCAAATGATTAATCGCAGAATAAAAATTACCGTGCCGGAAGCTTATATTGATAAAGTTGAAAAAATACCAAAGTTTATCGGCGATGGTCGCGAAGTGGTCACCGCTGTTTTATTAAAAGTGCTTGAAGACGCCCAAGGCATGATGATTTTTATTTTTCCCCGCGGATCGGATTTGAAGCTGGCTCGTTTAATAGCAAACAGGCAAAGCGAAAGCGAGATTCTAGACGAACTCGATCGTTCGGCCTTGAAAGAAGTGGGTAATGTTTTGGCAGGCGCCTCTCTAACAGCTTTTTCCAGGTTTTTGGACGTAAATATCTTGCATTCTATTTCCGAGGTGGTTACTGATATGCTATCGCCAATCATTAATACCATTATTGTTGAAATTAGCCACTCTTCTAACATCGCCTTAATCTTCAAAGTTGATTTTGAAGTAGGGGAAACAGATATTAAAACTTCATTATTTTTCTTTGTCGATCCAAAAACCACGGCTAAGCTGTTAGAGCTAACCAAGAAAAAAGTCGCTTAAAAACATTGTATTGTATTTAATGCTTAACTTGTTGTTGAAAAAATTTTTTATAATTTTTTTAGCGATTTTTTGCATGCCGTTATTTTTCGTTAGATTATATTGTTGAAAATAAGTCGAGGTGAAATCTATGGAAAGAGTTATCAAAATTTTTGTCGGAGAAATGGCGGTTGGCCACAATAATATCATTATAAAAACGGGCGGGGTCGGCTCTTGTGTTGTTATTTGCCTTTATGATCATAATACAAAAATAGGCGGCATGCTGCATGCCATGTTGCCTAGTAGAAAAGGAGTCGGCGACAAAAACGAGCATGTTTTGATAGCGCCAACCCACGATGAATCCGAATCAGTTGGCAAGTATGTTGATGAAGGGATTGAATTTCTGGTAAAGGAAATAGAAAGTATGGGAGGAGTGAAAGAACGGATTAGGGCGAAAATTGTTGGTGGCGCTAAAATGTTCAAAATGTTTAACGACTCCCAACGTGAGGGCATCGGAGAGAGAAATATCAGGGCAGCTCGGCAAAAATTATCCGAGCTGAATATTCCCATTGAGGGCGAAGAGCTAGGCGGTACTATTGGGAGAGAAGTTGAAATGAATTTGGAAAATGGCATGGTCAGCGTGAGCATGAAAATATAAATAATAGCTAAAGACTGGCAAGCAATGCTTTAAAATTATGTTTTTTATCAATAACAAAGCAGTCGGTCTGGATATAACCAATCGAAGCATCGAGGCGATAGAAGTTGAAAAGAACGGCAACCAAGTTTTTATATCTAGTTCTTCCAGGGTGATTTTAGAAGACGGCGTTGTTGAGTGCGGTCGAATTAAGAATAAACAAAAGCTAAGCGAAGCGGCGCAAAAATTATTTGCCGGCGCTCAGCCAAAGCCGATTATTACCAAAAAAATTATCTTTTGTTTGCCTGATAGCCAAGCCTTTGTTCGTATTTTTGATTTACCGGAGCATAACAAGAATCAACGTCATGACTTGATCGTCAGTGAAATAATATCCAACATCCCTATAAAAAGCGACGACTTGCTTTATTCCTATAAAATTTTGGAAGATCGGCCAGTTGTGAAAAAAGAGGGAAATAACGGCGAAGAGCGACCCGGTCTTATCCGGGTTTTATCAGCTGCGGCAAGCAAAGAAGCGATGAATGAATGGCAGTGTTTTTTTAATTCTTTGGAAATTAAAATAGGATTTTTTGATTTGGAAGCTCAGGCTGTTTTACGCGGCTGCAAGGGTAAGGCGCCGGCTGATAGGATTTGCTTGATTGATATCGGGTCCAGTAGTACTAGTGTTTCTGTTTTTGACGGAGAGGGCCTTTATTATTCTTGCTCATTCGGTTGCGCCGGTGATTTTTTTACCAAGAGAATAGCTGATGAACTGAAGGTTGGTTGGGAAGAGGCAGAGAGGATAAAATTAGAAAATGGATTAATTGATACCGGGCAAAACAACAAGGCGCCAATGATTTTGCGTAGTGCCTTATTGCCGATAGTGGAAGAAATATTTGCGGCAATCAGGTTTTTTAAAGAAAAAACAGGGAAAGATGTCAAAGAAATAATTTTTGTTGGCGGTTCCAGCGGACTGCCCGGATTGATTGAGTTTTTTTCTTCGTATTTAACGACGTTCAATCTCGCCAATAAGAAAAACAGCGACATTCAACAAGCGCCAGAACAAGCGGTTGAAAATTTGTTTGTTCACCTTGGACAATCAGCTTTGCCCCGATCAAATATAGACGCCAAATTCATCGAAGCAGTCGGTTTAGCCTGGAAGGGGATTGACAAAAAGGGATTTACTAAAGACTTAGAACTATCTTTTTCCAGCGCAAAAATCAATAAAAATAAAATTGCCACTACCAAGAGCCCGGTTGCGGCGATTCAAGAAATAGCACACGCTCCCAGCGGTAAATTTGGCTGGCTGAGCGAATACAAGAAAGAGGCGCAACTAATAGCGATATTATTGGTGGGCTTGATAATGTTGGGAGGGGCTTTTTGGTATCGCGATTATAGCGCTAAACAAAGATTGGTTGCCGCCAAGAACCAGCAGGCAAAATTTTCTAATAAACAAGCTTTGTCCGTAAAAATTTTAATCAACACCGAAGTCGTTGCTAAATCAGGGCAAGCGCGCGGCAGGATTTTAACAACACAGGTCGAACAAGCGATCAGTTTGCAAGATGCGATTAAACAAGCGCGAACACAAGCGGAAGAAAAATTAAATAAAGGCGAGAAATTGTGGAAAGAAAGTCTGGATAAGCAAATTCAAGCAAATTTAATTTTCCCCTTTTCGCCCCGTTTCTTGGCCTATGCCGAGAATGATGCCAAAAACATCGCTCTAGCCAACATCAAGAAACAATTGGGTAAAACAGAATTCATTTTAAGCAATTTAAATTTCACCAAGTTGGAGTCGGAGGAAACGATAGTTAAAAAATATAGTTCCACCCAATATTCTTTGGTAGGATTGGTCAATATTTTAACCGATCAACCGATTCAAACAGGAGAGAATATTAAAGTGGTGGAAGATCGGGCAACGCTCGCCACTTCTACTGAGCCGGCAACTGCCAGTTCATCGGTAGAAAATTTATTCAAAGCCTTAGCCGCAGCCAAACAGCAGACCGTTGTTACCGAAAACATGATTGTTATCAAACAGACCAGCACTGGTTGGCTCAATGTCAGAAGCGGCGCCGGGACAAACTTCGCTATTGTTAAGAAAATTTATCCCGGAGAAACCTACGAACTGTTGCAAGATGGATCAAATTGGGTAAGAATAAAAATTTCTGAAACTGAGTCAGGCTGGGTCGCAGCTGGCTACGTGGAAAAAAAATAGCTAATAAATCTATCGTACGTATCTGTTTACAAATTTTTTATTTTTGGTATAATTATACGCATAGGCTTATGCATAAGACAACACAAAAAAACGGTTCTTGGTTTAGATTTTTTTACGGTCCTCAAGGGAGACCGGTTGTTCGTGGTGTTTTAACTAAAGCTCATTAAGTTAAGACTCACTAGGGAAAACTGAACCGGCCTCCTAACATGGGGTCGGTTTTGCTATCTAGATAGTTCTTTTAAAAAAGAGATCGTACGAAGAGATAATTGTTTACAGGAAAACTATTTTACGCAAGGAGGAGATTATGAGCAAGAGGAAGAATTATTTTTGGGGCTGTAGAGCGTGTGGTAAGCCGGTAAAATTAAGTATTAAAAAATGCGGTTGCGGAAATACTTTCAGGAAGAACGCCGGACTTAAAAAGCCAAGAGGAGGAAATAGCTATGCAGATAGAGGTTGATGATGAAGTAATTCAAGAAAGAAAAAAAATCGAAGAAGAGCGTGGAAAATTATTGCACAAAATTCTCAGATCAACCAAGGGAGACGGAGGCAATAAAGAGGCATTGTTGTTTCAAAATGAATCAAATGGTTGTTGTTTTTAAGTCTGTATTATGTAAAACCACAAGCGGAAGCAGGGTCTAAAAAAAGAGCAAATGCGCAAACATTTTAACTTTTTGCATTATTGGTTTCAGTTCTATCTCAAACAAATGGGCCGAACATGCATTTATGCATCTAGGCCTCTTTTAATTTTCTTTTAATTAATTTTATGCTATATTATTAATAGCAGGAAACCGACGAACTTTGAAATAAGTCGCGGATAAAATTTTTGTCCGTAAAAAAAGCCTCACCAATAGCTGATTCAAGATTTGGGTCAAAATAATTTTATTGGCTTCCTAAAACTTACCGGACCGTGGTCTGGTGGTGCGGATCAAGGGGTAAAATTTATTTTTGGCGATAATAAAAGCGGAAGACAATTCTGCAAATTCATCACTGCCAGAAATGATCTCCAGAAGGCAGGAGAACCCATTGGGAAAAGAGCCAATTCTTGGACAGTCCTTTCTTGGTGGGGCTTTTTGTATATCAAGAATTTTTATTAGAATTTAAAACAAATAATAAGGAGGAGTGAATGAGGTTTTTTATCGTATTACCAATTTCTTTGATTGGTTATATCAATTGACCGGATTGCAATTTTGGGCGGATAGCACCACGGATGAAGTTTTTGGTGTTTCCGAATCGCTTCCCAGGAGTGAAACCGCGCCAAGAAAGCGAAGGCAATCGCCCTTTTTTCTTGATTATTTTAGTTTAAATCATTTATTCCTCATAGGCTTGACTTGAGGTTTCCTTGCAAGGAAGAGTTTGAGAAACCATTGGTTTCTCAAATAAAAAAATTTTCCTTGGGATACCTCGTGGGCTTGCCCCGAGGTAGTTCATTATAATATAACCAGTTTTTATCTTCGGGCTGTAGTATAACGGCAGTACGCGTGCATGGGGTGCATGTAGCCGGAGTTCAATTCTCCGCAGCCCGACTGCAATATTTTTAAATTATAATCGTGATAAATTAAATAAACTTTTTAAATTCTGTCAGATGCCGCTTATTTATATTTCAAAAGTTCTATTAATCGCTTTTAAATCTGACGTCGCCGCTTTTTAGGAATTTTTTTGGAAAACATCAAGCATGCCAAAAAAGAGTCGCTTTTGGCGCTTGTTTATTTTTTTTGGCTGTTTGTTTAATCAGCATAGAAAGAAATAAAAATTTTATTTTTCGTGTATTATAGCTTAAGACTAATTATGCCAGAACGTGAAAATTATTTGAAATTCGTTAGTTTGCCTATGTTCAAGTCTGAAACAGGTGAATTTACATCATTTTCCGATATCAAAAGCCAAGGCTTGCAAGATGAAAATAAGCTGGCCGAAGTTTCCGACGAAGAATTGGTCCGATTATCCTTGGAAAATCGGGATTATTTGGTTTATTTAATAAAGCGCTATCAGGAAAAACTGGCAAAGTATATCAATAGAATTTCCGGTTTTAGCCAGGATGATTGTGAAGATATCTTGCAAGAAGTATTTATCAAGGTTTACCGAAATTTAAATGATTTTGACCGATCATTGAAGTTTTCTTCTTGGATTTACCGTATTGCGCGCAATCAGACCATCAGCCACTACCGCAAGATCAAGATCAGGCCGGATTTTCAGGCGTTGGGATTGGACGAACAGATCGCTAATAATCTGACAGCCGATGTTGACTTGCATCTTGATTTTGACAAGGATCTTAACAGCAAGGCGGTGGCGGAAATTTTGGAAACGTTGGAAGAGAAATATCGAGAGGTGTTGGTATTGAAATTTTTTGAGGAAAAAAATTATGAGGAGATAGCCGATATTATAAAAAAACCCATGGGTACGGTAGCGACTTTAATCAGCCGAGCAAAAATTAAATTCAAAGCCGCTTCTCTTGGTAAAAAATATGAAGCCAAATATTAGTGAAAAAATATTAGCCGCCATCAAAGAACGGGAAATAAAGCCGATACCCAGGTGGGCGTTTTTATTAAAAGATTCTTTTTTTTGGGGCGTCTCAATTATCACCTTGCTGGTTGGCGGATGCGCTTTTGCTGTGATAATATTTTCTTTCAAGACAAACGATTGGGATCTGTATGCTCGCGCCAGCGGTAGTTTGTTGGGTTTTTTCTTAGCTACTTTGCCGTATTTTTGGATTATTATTTTCTCCGTTTTCCTGTTTGTAGCGTATTACAATTTTCGCCACAGCAAGAGCGGTTACCGTTATAATTTTTTAGCGGTCATCGGAGTTTCTTTGGCGGTCAGTTTATTACTTGGCGGAGCTTTGAGCGCTACTGATTTCGGCCAGAAGTTGGAAAAAGTTTGCGGCGAAAGGCTCCTATTGTATCGACAGCTTAATTCCAACCGAGAAACAATTTGGTTTCAGCCGGAGCAAGGCTTATTAGCCGGAGAGATAATTGATATTTTAGAAGACGGAGTTTTTTCCTTAACAGATTTTGACGATAAGACGTGGCAGATATTAGCTAATAATGCCAGGAAAAGGGGCTTATTAGAAATCAAGCAAGGATCGGTAGTAAAAATCATCGGCAACCAAGAGGATGATAATAATTTTCGCGCGATCGAAATCCGCCCTTGGCAGGGTATGCCAAAATCAAACTGCGGAGCAAAGAAAAAAGATGAAAGAAAAATTTGCCCGTTGCGTAGTAAATAGAGTGAGCAGTGATCGCTCTAACTAATTAAATTAAAATTTATGAACAAAAAAATCATTTTATCCTCTGCCTTATTGGCGGTACTGTTTGGCGCGACTGCGGTTTATTCGGCTCAAGCTTATCGGGGGGATCCAAACGTTCAATGCCCAAGTTGCAGCGCGGAAAGACATGACGCCATGAAACAAGCGTTTAACAACAATGACTATCGCGCCTGGAAGGAATTGATGGGCGATCGTGGAGCGACCAGAGTTGTCAATGCTGATAATTTCGCCCGTTTCGCTGAAGCCCATCGCTTGGCTGAGCAAGGCAAAATAAATGAAGCCAGACAAATCAGGCAAGAGCTCGGACTTGGCAATGGGCTTGGCAAAGGCAATGGCTGTTGCGGCGGTATGATGAAGGGTGGTGGATGTCTAAAAAACAGATCATCCGTACCGGTTCAAGAGAACTAAAGCGCATGTTTAATAAAAAAACAGGACGAAGCAAATTTTTGCTCGCCTGTTTTTTA
>CAYUHZ010000024.1:0-2971 GCA_964444625.1 uncultured Gammaproteobacteria bacterium
CTGTTGCCTTACCGCTTGGCGACGTGACCAAGTTTCAATCCGCTACGACTTTAAACTAATAAAATAATAACAGAGTTTCTTATAAAAAACAGGATAAGAAATATAAGCCTGTGTTAGTTTTTTATTCTAATATTTCAATTTTTGCTATTTTTAACCCAAATTTTATTGCTTCAGTTTTGTTTAACATCCAAATATCAATCCTATCGTAATATCTTTGGTTCATTCTATCTCTAACTATAAATACGCGATCCCCAAAAATCTGAGGAATTTTTATCTTTGCGCCAAATGGCAAAAAATTGGCAGCTATCGTGTCTTCTAATCCATGTTCGCATACATTGAAGCCGTTGGCGGTGATGCAGGGCGTATCATCGGTTTGGCCAACTTCTGAGTTATAGGCAGTAATTGTATGTATGCCTGTTTTTCTGGCTCTTATTAAGCTGTTTTGGGGTAAGCTGTTTATAAATTCTGGTTCAATTTGGCCTGCAATTAACATTCCGATGTTTATTTCGTCTTGACTCAAGTCAAATAAACTATCTTTCCCATCAATTCCTATCTCTTGGCCGATATCTGCCATATCTATATTTTCTTCGCCTGTTTCTTGGGCAAAAGACGGCGCCGGAAATAACACTAATTCAAATATCAATACTAAAACTAAAGATATCAAGCATTTTTTCGCTTTTTTAACCGAGAATATACGTTGGTGGTTTTGTTTTAGCGGTTCCATAAAAAACAAATAATGCAAATAAAAAATCCCCAAAATGTTCTACTTATATAGAAACATACAAGCAGGGATTTATCTTGCCTCTATTTTAAGTCTAACACAGCTTGGACTAAAAGTCAATAAAACTACAAAAAAAGACCGCATGTTTTGCGGTTGAAAAATTTATTTTTATTGTTTGATGTTATTTGGCGCTGTTGCCAAACTTGGAGCAAGATTTGAAAACATCCACTAAAATTAGCCTTTTAGTTGTTAAAAATGCCTAAAAAATCTGTTCCAATATTAGCTATTGGCGACAGTACCTATTTGTTTTTCTTGGCTACTTTGTTACAAGCTGCCACTTCCGGGCAATTCCCTGAAAACAAAATAAGTTATCGCGTAGGCGCAAATGATTATCACCAATCCGATAACAGCTCTTTGAATCGTGGTTATGGCTTTGTTCACCTTTTCTTCTTCGCCCCTAGCTGTCATCCAATTATAACCCGCGTATATAATCAAAACCAAGAATATAATGCCTAGCAAGCCGATAAACGATTTTATAATCTGGGCCGCAACCCCCCCAACAGTGACGTTCGTGAACAAACCGGCAAATACGGCAAGACTACCCGCCTGTTCTACAATTTCTGTTTTATTTTTAACAAAATTTTGAGCATGTGCGGATTGAACAAAAAACAAAATATTGGTTACAATTCCTAACAAGGAGAATATTGGTTTTTTTAATTTTTTAATCATAATATTTGCGCAATAAAATTCCATATAACATAGGAGCTGATGATAATAATCAAACCGATAACAGCATGCAAAATAGTGCTTCTTGCCTTGGTGATCTTGTCTTCGTTTCCGGAAGCGGTCATCCAATTAAAACCGGCGTAAATAATTAAAACAATAAAAATAACACCCAGCAAACCAAGTAGCGCGCCGATAATTAGACCTAAAAGTGAAAACAGTGTCCATGTTTCATGAAACGGACCTTGGCTTACGCCAACTTTTTTCAGGTTTTCCATGACTGATTGAGCCGAGGCGTAGCTTATTATTCTTATGGGCATCTTGATTAAATATAAATATTATTATTTATTCTTTGAAAATCTCCAGACGAAAGCCAGTGGAAATATGCCTTGCTTTATTTGAGTTATTTTGGTTGAAAATTCATTTTTACCAATCGTTCTATTACAAAATAGCTAACAGCATAGGCTAACACAACGATCACCAGGCCTATTACAGCGGCCCTGATTATGTTTTGCGCCGCGGCAACCCTCTCTTCTTTGCCAGCGGCAGTCATCCACATATACCCGCCGTAAATCATTAAAACCAAAAAAATCACCCCCAACAATGAAAGGGCAACGGTAATAATGTTGCCAATCATGCTCTCTATGTTTGATGTATCGCCTGTTTGATAGCCGGCGCCTTCGCTACCGGCAAATTGTTTCAAGGTAGTTGCGCTCCAAGCGTCTTTTAGGTTTGCGGCTCCCGCCCCTGTTGCCAAAAAACAGGCAAATAAACAAAATACGGCAACAATTAAAATATTTCTTGGTCTCATATCATAATTAATTTGTTGTTTGGTAAAATTGGCCAACAAACGCGGTTATCGCGTAAGCTAAAGAAATTATCACTATTCCGATAGTCGCGTTCTGAATGATTTTTTTTGATTTTTCAATTTTTTCCTCATTGCCCTGAGCAAGCATCCAGAGATAACCGGCATATATAATTAAAATCAGGAAAAACACGCCAACAAAGGACAACGCCAGCTGAATCGCTTGGGCAACCGTCTTGGTTAAAACAAAAGCATTCGATTGTTTATCGATGATATAACCGCTTTTTTTTGCAGTTTCCTCCAAGCCCTCCAGCTTGGCCGCCGACGCAATGTATTGCGGCAATAACAGGGCAAAAACAAGAAGGAGGTGTGTTGTTTTTTTCAAAGCTCCTGATTTCATGATGATTTATTTATTTACTTTCCCGACAGCAATCCGCCAATATAGAAAGTGATGGCGTAAGCTGAAAGCACGATTACCAAGCCGATCACCGCTGATACAATAATATCCTTAGCCTTGGCTACCTCTTGGTCATTGCCTCGGGCAAACATCCAACGAAATCCGGCGTAGATTATTAAGATAAAAAAAGCAATGCCCAAAAAAGATAATACCGCGCCGACCACCTTGCCTATCATCTCTGGGACGGTGGTTTGTTTGCTATTTAAACCGGCCGGACTTGCCGCTTCATCCAGGCCGTAATATCCGGCATTGGGGTTTTGCGAAG
>CAYUHZ010000024.1:3071-13416 GCA_964444625.1 uncultured Gammaproteobacteria bacterium
AGAACAATCACCACCGCGATAATGCCCAAGAAACCCAACGTAACTCTGATAATCTGGGCGACAATAAGCCTGGGATCACTGTCGCTTAAGCCGATATGCGCCTTTATTCCAGCCCTTTTATCTCCCCCCCATAAGTCATTCTCCTGAATCGGGTTTTGTGTTTGGGCGGAAACGTCGCTAATCGCCACCAAGGAAAAAACCGGGAAAATCAACATCAAGGCCATTGATAGCGCCGCTAAATTCTTCAATAAATTCTGTCTCATTTTTTCACCCCCCTTTCCAAGATTTTGATAAGCAAGAGGTTTATTTTTTATTTTCATAAAATCGCGCCTCCACAGCCATCCGCGTTAATCAAGATTAATATTGATGGCAGTGGATCTGCCCGGGGCAGAGATCCACTATTTAAAACCGGTTTTAAATGTTTTATTTTGTAACGGCGCCCATTACGGAAGTAATAACAAAGGTAGCAATTCCAAAAGAGGCCAAGACAATAACCAAGCCAATCACGCCCGCGAACATAAGCTTTCTTGCTTCGGTAACCTTTTCTTCGTTGCCGAACGCGGTCATCCACTTAAAGCCGCCGACCAGAACAATCACCACCGCGATAATGCCCAAGAAACCCAACGTAACTCTGATAATCTTGGCGACAATAATCCTGGGATCACTGTCGCTTAAGCCGATGCCTTGTTGTATTTTGTTTTTATCCACACCTAATGTGGTGCCTTGGGTTTTTCCCCACAGAAAGTCACTACTATCTTCTTGGGCGGAAACGTCGCTAATCGCCACCAAGGAAAAAACCGGGAAAATTAACATCAAGGCCATTGATAGCGCCGCTAAATTCTTCAATAAATTCTGTCTCATTTTTTCACCCCCTTTCCAAGATTTTGATAAGCAAGAGCGCTTATCTTAAACATTAATTTATTAACAGTTAATTATATCTTAGCACAATTGGTTAATTTTTGCCAAAAAAATTTTTTAATTTTGCCCTCTGTTTGTTTTGTCGGCGCAAAATTGGTATAATTTGAATTGCCAAGCATTAAGGCCTATGCTTTATAAATTTATCAAACCAGTGGTAACAAGGGGCGGATGGAGAAAAAACAAGGAGAATGCCGTTGCGCCTAAACGAGAAACGTTGGCTGGCCCTGATAAAAATTTTGGGGAAATTATGGCTTTGCTAAAAAAAATCAAACCTCGCTTTGCCAAAACCGCAAAAAGCCCGAAATTTATCAAGTGGCTAACCCTTGGTTGTGCGGCTTTGCTGTCATTGCTCGCGCTATTGGCGCTACAACTGGCCAGCGGGCTGCCAAACCCCAACCAGTTGATGGAAAGGCGAGTTGCCCAAAGCACCAAAATCTACGACCGCTCGGGCGAAACCATACTTTATGAAATCCATGGCAACGAAAAAAGGACTATCGTTGGCTTGGCTGAAATACCGGCCCACGCGAAATGGGCGACTATCGCCATTGAGGACAAAGACTTTTACAAACACGGAGGATTCAGCCTGTGGGCGATGTTTAGGACCGTAGCCACCAATGTTCTGTTGGGCAGAAAAGCCGGCGGGTCAACCCTTACCCAACAATTTATTAAAAACGCCATACTGACTCCGGAAAAATCATATATCAGGAAGGCCAAGGAATTAATTCTAGCCTACCGGCTGGAAAAAAAATTCACCAAAGATGAAATTTTACAGCTGTATTTTAATGAAATACCCTATGGTTCAACCGCTTATGGCATTGAGGCGGCCAGCCAAAAATATTTTGGCAAAAGCGTTCGTAATATTAGCCTGGCGGAAGCGGCGGTTCTGGCGGCTTTGCCGCAAGCTCCATCGCGCTACTCGCCCTATGGGTCAAACAAAGAGATCTTAATCGCCAGACAGCAATACATTCTTCGGTTAATGGTTGAACAGGGCCACATCAGCGAAATAGAGGCCAGGCTTGCCAAGGAAGAAAAATTAGTTTTCAAGGAGCCGTTAGACAATATCATCGCGCCCCATTTCGTCATGCATATCAAAGAACTGCTTACTGAAAAATACGGGGTTAAAATGGTTGAAGAGGGGGGTTTAAAAATATATACCACGCTTGATTTATACAAACAAAGAGCGGCGGAAAAAGCCATCTCTGATCGGGCGCTAAAAAATGAAAAAGATTACAAGGCGACAAATGCCGCTCTGGTCTCAATTGATCCCAAAACCGGCCAAGTTCTGGCTATGGTCGGATCAAAAGATTATTTCAACGACGAAATTGACGGCCAAGTTAACGTCGCGCTGCAACCCAGGCAACCCGGATCGTCTTTCAAGCCCATTGTTTACGCCGCCTCATTCATTAAGGGCTATACGTCGGATACCGTGCTCTACGATGTCAATACGAATTTTTCTGTCAATCCGGCTGACCCGTATGAGCCAAAAAATTACAATGGCAAAGAATACGGGCCGGTAACCATCCGTCAGGCGCTAGCAGGCTCGCTTAACACGCCGGCGGTCAAAACCATTTATCTGGCCGGCATTGATAACGTATTGAATCTAGCGGAAAATCTCGGCTACTCCACCCTCAAAGACAGGTCGCGCTTTGGTTTGTCGCTGGTTTTGGGCGGCGGTGAAATAAAGCTGGCGGAACACGTCAATGCTTTCAGCGCTTTTGCGCGAGAGGGAGTGTTATCACGGCTTAACTGCCTGCTAAAAGTTGAAGACAAAAATGGCAAACTGATTGTAGAATACCGGAACGAAGAAAGCCGCGTTTTTGACGCGCAAATTGCCAGAAAAATTAATGACATTTTGTCCGACAACAGCGCCAGGGCCTATATCTTCGGTGAAAAAAACTGGCTAACCTTGGGCAATCGGCCGGTTGCGGCAAAAACCGGCACCACCAACGACAACAAAGACGCCTGGGCTGTCGGCTATACGCCGTCTTTGGTAACCGGGGTTTGGGTTGGAAACAATAACAGCGCACCAATGAAACCCGGCGCCGATGGCAGTGTGGTGGCGGCTCCAATCTGGAATGATTATATGAAGACTGTACTTGGGGAAACGTCGGTTGAGATTTTTAAAAAGCCCGCTCCAGACAAAACCGGCAAACCGGTTTTAGACGGAAACACTTCAGGAGAATATACCGTGAAAATAGATCGGGCGTCGGGGCTGTTGGCGACCGAGTTTACACCCGCAAATTATGTGGAAGAAAGGGCTTTTATTCAGGCTCGTTCCATATTGTTTTATGTTGACAAAAACAACCCCCGGGGACCGGCGCCGGCCAAACCCGAAACCGACCCTCAATTTAACCTTTGGGAAAAAGCCATAATGTCTTGGGCGGCAAAAAACAATTTTTCTGCTTCAACTCCGCCAACCGCTTTTGATAACGTACATTTGCCGGAAAACGAACCAAGGTTTGTAATTAATTATCCAACCAACGGACAGCTCGTTGACAGCGCAACGATAACCGTTAACATTGACGCCTTCGCGCCTAGGGGCGTGGGGCGGGTGGATTTCTTGCTAAACGGATTTTTGCTCGCCCAAGAAACTGAACAGCCCTTTGTTTTAACAAAAGACATTTCTTTCTTGGAAAACGGTTATCATCAATTAACCATTGTTGTTTGCGATGATGTTGACAATTGCAGCAAAAAATCCCTTGATTTTAATTTTAACTTAACCGATAACCAGGCTGATAAAAAATCCTCGGTATTAATGGTTCAGCCTGATTATAAAAATCTTTTTAAAACCAACGAACCGATAATGGCGCAAAGCCAGCTAGATAACTACCGGCAAATTTCACGAATGGATGTTTATTACAAAACTGGCACCAGCACCACTCAATTGATACAAAGCTATCAAAAAATAACGGCGCCAACCATTAACACCGCGTTTGCTGGTTTTGACAAGGAAGGATCTTATGATTTCTTTTCGGAGATTTATAATTGGGAAGGCAAAAAACAAACTAGCAACTTGCTAAATATTAAGGTTGTTAAATAGTTTCCTCAAAAAAACTCCTCAGTAAAAAACTGAGGAGTTTTTTTGATTTTTTATTTACTGCTTAATCGGCATGATAATATAAAGATACGTCTCGTCTTTTTCTGGTTTTAAAATGCATGGCGTGTTTCCATTAGTTATTTCTATTTTTACCATTTCCCCCTTGATGTTGGTCAAACCGTCTAACAAATAACGATAATTAATAACAATTCCATTGTCTGCGCCGATTACCCTGGCTTCCAACTCGGTGATATTTTCCCCGGTTTGTCCGGATACAGAAGATATAATAAGCTGGTTTTTGCCGCCAGGACAATCCAGATTAATATCATTAATCCCGTTTTTTGAAAACAGCGAAGCGATTTTTATGGCTCTCATAAATTCTTCCCGATTTACCATTGCCGTGGTCTTGCTATTTGTGGGAATAATTTGCCTATAATCCGGATATTGTCCTTCTATTAAACGAGAGACGAGTTCGGTAGAACTATAAACAAACAACAGCTGGTTGTCTGAAACGTAAAACCTCGCACCCCCGCCCCCCTCTTCTTTTATTTCATCTAAGCCGCCGGTGCTTAAAATCCTCAACAACTCTTGCGCCGTCTTGAGGGGCACTATCACCGATCTGTTTTCCGTCTGGCTGTTTTTTATTTTGATTTTTTTTTCTGCCAGACGATAGCTGTCTGTCGCCGCCAAAAACAACTCTTCTTTGCTTATCTGAAACAAAACTCCGCAAAGCTCCATTCTGGTTTCGTTATTTGCTGCGGCAAAAACCACCTGAGACAACGCTTCTTTTAATTCTTCTTGGCTTACATCAAAAAAATTTTTTTTATCCACCTCTGGTATTAGCGGGAACTCCTCGGCTGATTGCGCCTTTATTTTTGTTTTGTAGTTTTCCGCATTAATAAAAACCTCTTGTTCTCTTTGTTCAATTGATATTTTTTTATTTGGTAGCAGGGAGATATAGTCGCTTATTATTTTTGAATCAATCGTTGCTTTCCCTGGCTTTTCTATCTTTCCCCTAATTGTCGTAGTAATGCCTATTTCTAGGTTAGTGGCGGTTATCTTTACCACCCCCTCCTCAGCGCTCAATAAAATGTTGTTTAAAATCGGCAAATTAACATTCTTTCCCGCCAGGTGGTTAGTTAAAAAAAGCCCGCTTTTAAGATTATCTTGAATGGTGATTATTTTCATAATTTTATCCAGCCTATTAATATTAATATAATAATATATAAAATAATAGTAATAATAAGGGGGTTGATAACTTGGTTTTTTTATTAGTTGGATTGTTTTCCTTGGTTGTTTTGGCGGTTTGTGGGTTGTGTGCGGTTTGTGGGTTGCGGTGGGGTTTTTGTGGTTTGTTTGTTTGTTGTTTTTTTGGAGATGGCGGTTTTTTGGTTTATTAAATAATTATTAACAACTGTTGTAAATAAGTTGTTTAATGGCGTCGATGTTTTGTTTGGTTTTTTCATCCTCTTCGATTTCTTTGCTTATTTTATTAAAAGCGTGCATTGCCGTGGTGTGGTCCCTGCCTCCCAATTCTTGGCCGATGGCTGGATAGGAGGAGTTGGTCTCTTTTCTTAATAAATACATAATAATTTGCCTGGGGACAACCAATTCTTTTTTTCTACTCTTGCCGATAATATCCCTGGTGTCAGCGTCAAAAAATTTTGAAACAGCCTCAACGATTTTTTTGGTGGTGGCTGGTCTATTTTGCGCGCTGACCATCAAGTTGGATAAAATTGTTTTGGCGGTTTCTATGTTGGCCGGGGTGTTGTTAAATTCATAATAAGCGATCAGGCGGTTGAGCGCCCCCTCTAGTTCGCGGATGTTGTTTTGGATGTTGTTGGCAATATAGTAAAGAATTTCTTTCTCTAGATTATAGTTTTTTTCTTTGCATTTTGCCTCCAAAATCGCCACCCTGGTTTCAAGGTCGGGCTGAGCGATATCCACAATCATACCCCACTCAAATCTGGAAACCAACCGTTTTTCCAATGATGGTATGGATTTTGGCACACGATCAGAAGAAATTACAATTTGTTTGTTGGTTTGATGAAGTTCGTTAAAGGTATGAAAAAACTCTTCCTGCGTGCCGTCTTTCCCGCCCATGAAATGAATGTCGTCGATCAGCAACAAGTCAACATTACGATAAAAATCTTTAAAATCCTTTGCCTTGCCGCTTCTAACGGCTTGGATGTAGTCGTTGGTAAACTTTTCACAAGAAACATAGAGAATTTTATTGGTTTTTTTTGACAATTCATGGCCGACCGCCTGCAATAAGTGGGTTTTTCCAAGGCCAACCCCGCCATAGATAAATAAAGGATTATAGGCATTTCCCGGGTTTGCGGCAACAGCCTGACAGGCGGCGTGGGCGAGCTCGTTTCCCTTGCCCACCACAAAACTCTCGAAAATATAACGGGTATTTAAACCAAAGCGATTGGTAGAAATTTGCTTTATTTCGGCAGGGTCTTCTTTTTTTATTTTTATTTTTTTCAGCAAGTCGTCAATTGGCCCGGTTTTTTTGATCTCCACCTTATAAATTACTTCTTTGATTTCGCTACCGGTTACGTTTTTTAATGAGCTGGCAATTTGCTGATGGTATTTTTTTTCTAACCAGGCCTTGGTAAAAGTGTTAGGAACGCAAACGATCGCCCTGCCGTTTTCACAAGACGAAATAAACGTGTTTTTAAACCAAGTGGTAAAGTTGGCCTTAGAAAGGCCTAGTTCTATCTCGCCAAGCACCGCTTGCCACAGTTGTTCATTGTTCATAATTCAAAGAAAAAAAATTATAAAAAATAAATTCTTAAGAATTTATTTTGTTGAACAAAAGCATTCTAAGATTATTGTTTTATTTTTCACCCGACACCAACCACTGGAATTATAACAAGCTGCGGATAATAGTAAAGCAAAATTTTGTTCATAAAATGTTAATAAAGAGTGGACAAACAACGCGCAACCGCGCAACCCAGCAATTGACCAGTTAAAACAAAGGTGTTATGATTTTAGAGAAATAATTTATCATTAAATAAATATGCCACAAAGAACATATCAGCCGAATGTAAAAAGAGCGAAAAAGAAACACGGCTTTCGCAAACGAAGCCAGACCAAATCAGGTCAAAATGTTTTAAAAAGGCGCAAGGCAAAGGGCAGAAAAAAATTAAGCAAATAAGCCGGTTGGTTTTTAATATGTTTAAAAAAATATACCGCATTACCAAGAAAAAAGATTTTGAGAATATTTTTAAGTTAGGCGATTTTCTCGGTTGCCCCCTCTTTAAATTAAGAATCCTGCCCAACAAAATGCCGCATAGCCGTTTTGCAGTGGTAGTAAGCACAAAAACAAGCAAGAAAGCAACGGTTAGAAATTTATACCAAAGACGGATAAATTCCTTTTTGAGAACTAATATTAGTTCAATAAAACCAGGAAATGATATTGTAATTATTGTTCAAAAACCATGGAAAGAAGCTGTTCCGGCAAAGGCTCGTGAAATGATGCTAGATTTTTTTATAGCATCCAGATTAACCAAATAAATTTTTGCGTTTAAAGAAATGCTCAATTTGATTATTAGGCATCAAATAATCTCTATAATTAAATTTTACCAAAAAACCCTATCGCCCGACCATGGACTATTGAGTTTTTTATATCCCTTCGGCTACTGCCGCTTCAAGCCGACTTGCTCTGACTATGCCATCGCCGCTTTTTCAAAGTACGGAGTTGTTCGCGGTTTAGCAAAAAGCTGTTGGCGTATTTTACGTTGCAACCCCTTTAATGTTGGGGGTTGGGATCCATTAAAATAATTTACCATGCAAGAAATTTTTACTACAATTTTTTATCAGCCGATCCTTAATTTATTGGTTTTTATCTACAATTTTTTACCCGGCCATGATATCGGCTTGTCTATAATTTTTTTGACAATCATTATTAAGCTTATACTTTGGCCGCTTTCCCAGCAGTCAGTCAAATCGCAACGTTCTTTGATGAACTTGCAGCCGAAAATTGACGAAATAAAAAAACAATACGCCAGCAACAAAGAACAGATGGGTAAGGCGATTATAGAGCTTTATAAACAAGAGAGGGTAAATCCATTTTCTTCTTGTCTTCCCCTGTTGGCGCAGTTGCCGTTTTTTTGGGCGGTTTTTCAAGTTTTTCGCGATGGTTTGGGCGGAGAATCCCTGGACCTGGTTTATTCCTTTATCAGCCGTCCAGAGTTAATCAATCCTATTAGTTTCGGATTAATTGATTTATCCAAGCCTAACGTTCTTTTGGCGGCGGTGGTTGGCCTGACTCAGTATTGGCAGGCAAAAATGTTGCCAATAAAAAGACCGGAAATGAATAATTCCGGTTCGCGCGACGAAGACATGGCCGCCATGATAAACAAGCAAATGATTTATTTTATGCCTGTTTTTACCGTAGTAATCTGCTTAACCTTGCCGAGCGGTTTGTCGCTCTACTGGCTGGTGTTAAATTTATTAACCATTTTACAGCAGTTTTATCTATTCAGAGGAGAAAAGCCAGCGGTTTAAAACAGCCTGTTTTTGCCGACGATTACGTTCAGTTTTTGTTTTTGAATGGTTAGCTCAACCGGTGGTTTTACGCTGTTAACATTGTCTACTAACAAGGAGTGGCTATCATTATAAATCGTTAAATTTTTTAAAGTAAAAACCGTTTTGCCGGTTATTTTTTTTAAAAAATTTTGCGATTTTTTGGTCTCAATTAGAAGCTCTAAATTACCATCTTGAGGATTGAATTTTTGGCCGCTCCCGCTCCGCTGGCTTAACGGCAGGTTAATCACCTTAGTCTCCCCAGCCGCCAGCGCTTCCATGGTTAGGTTGTTTTGAACCTTGATTATGGTTTGGGCATTATTGATTTTGGCATCAACCAAAAAATAAACATCATTCGCCTTGCCCAGGTCCAGCTTAATCAAGCGGCGAGCCGACAAAACATCGCAAGCGCCTTCGTTTCGATCAATGCCCAGGCAATTGGCGATCAGGTTTTCCCCTTGATCGCCAATAGGAATAATCCCGAGCACCAATTGATGTTGGGCAAGGGCATTGATAACCTTGTTGATTGTTTGGTCATTGCCAACCGCTATAATCGTCTTGGCCCCCCTTTTCGCCTCATCATTGACAATTCCTGGGATACTAGTCATTACATTCAAACGGTTAATTTTACCGCTTAATCCCAGATCGGTAATCCTGGCCTCAATTTTCGCCAGCAGATTAAAATATTTTTTTTGGTTGGTATGTGCGTCGTAAATGTAGCTGTACATAAGAAGCTGTTAGTCAATTTTTTTCTCAATTTTATCGTTGGCCATCGTACACTTTCCATTAAAGGTTGCCCCCCTGGCAATAGATAAATGAGCGCATTCAATATCGCCCATTATTTTTGCTTGGCTGGTTAATTCTAAAAACCCTTTTATTTTTAAATTCCCCTTAACTTCTCCGCCGATAATACCCTCTTTTGCTTCAACATTAGCATTAATCTTGGCTTGTGGGCCAACATTTAAACATCCGTCGGTTTTTAGGCTTCCATTTACTATCCCGTCAACCACCACATTCCCCCTTCCGACAAAATCTCCGTCAACCTTGACTGACGAGCCGATAATTGTTTCTGCTTCCTTGGTTTCACTTTCCATGCTTGATTTAGTAAACATATTTGTATAATTCAATAAAAGTATTTGGTAAAAAATTATCAAAAAACAGTTATTGTAAATTATTTTATTAGTTATTTAAAGTTTGATTATTTAATCTTAGGGCAAAACTATCAGTTTGTCAAAAAATTTTTTTTAGTGTATCATATTATGAGATTAGCCAATATCATAGTATTTTATAAATGAGACTGTCGCCAATAGCTAATATTGGAACAGATTTTTTAGGCATTTTTAACAACTAAAAGGCTAATTTTAGTGGTTATTTTCAAATTTTACTCCAAGTTTGGCAACAGCGCCAAACCATAAAAAGATTTTTAAAATAATCTTTTTTATTTAAAAAAAAAGATTATTTAACTATTATTTTACGACACATAAAATTATTTAATATTAGATATTTATTAAAATTTAAATGTGTATTATTAATTAGTCGCCTAATTATCCTTTATTATTGAAGAACATTGTTTTTATTATTAATCAGCATATATTTTGCCTCTATAGTTTAGTGGATAAAACAAGGGACTCCTAAGCCTTAGACAGAGGTTCGATTCCTCTTGGAGGCACATTAATTGTTCCACGAAGAACAAAAAAAATAAATAAGGGCCATTAGCTCAGTTGGCTAGAGCGCTTCCATGGCATGGAAGAGGTTAAGGGTTCAAGTCCCTTATGGTCCACCAAAGTTGATTAGTTGTCTCGCTCCAGACCGTCCGAAAACTCAACTCAATTTCCGCGAAAATCGCGAAGCGATTTG
>CAYUHZ010000025.1:0-12304 GCA_964444625.1 uncultured Gammaproteobacteria bacterium
TTCAGCTTATCACGAAGACCGCGACCTGTTAATTCTTTTATATCATTATGAAAATCATCGTCGGTTTAGGCAATCCTGGCAAAGAATACCAAAACACCAGGCATAATGCCGGCTTTCTTGCAGTTGATAAGCTGGCGGAAAGCCTTGGACTGGCTTGGCGCTCGGGAAAAAAATTTAACGCCGATATCGCTGAGGGCGATAGTTTGATTTTGGTTAAACCGCTCACTTTCATGAACCGATCGGGTGAATCGGTACGGGCGATAATGTCATATTATAAATTACTACCGAAAAAAATCGGCCTCTTCGCTAGGGCGGGTAGTGATTTGAATGGCATACTGACGGTAATCCACGATGATCTTGATATCGAACTTGGAAAATATAAAATCGCCGATGATTCGCGTAGCGCCGGCCACAACGGAGTCCAATCAATCATCGATCAATTAAAAACCAAAAATTTTACTCGCCTACGTTTGGGAATTAGTACTTCTCTGCGCGAACGTCTGCCAGCGGACAAGGTCGTGTTGGAAAAATTCCCATCAGAAGAGTTAAGCAAAATTTATATTACTATTAATGAAAGTATGGCCAAAATATTAAATCACCAACTGGTTCGTGGCAGAACAGAGCGCCAGAGCAGAAGTATAATAGTTTAATCAAGGTGACAGCGAACCTGCTGGCAGGCTGATTGGAACTCTAAAACACTTTGCTATTGGGATTTATCAGCCTCTGGCGGAGCCAAAGAAAACGGGTGTAAACGGCGCGACTTGATAACCTTATTTGAAATAAAAAACTCCCTCAAATATTTAAGGGAGTTTTGCTAATAGCCATGATATTACCCAGAAGCAAAAAGAAAACTTTTTATTAGACCCGACAGGCCAAACAAGGAGGGTAGTCTGACCAAGGATCACTCCTGGGCAAAATCATAGCTACTAAATCGCGCGCTTTCTTATTGTGGTATTAAAATTTTGTGTAGTCAGGAAAAATAACGTCCAGCTAACTGCTTACTCTCAACGGACTGCTTAATGATAAATAGTCAAGGAGGAAAGCCATCTATCAAACAAGCGCCGATTAAGCAAGCAGCAAGCAGAACGTTATTGATAAAAAACAATAGTATAAATTATCATTTTCTTTCAATTTAGTCAAGGACTTGGTGTGAAATTCTATAATTTACGCCATATATTTAGCTAATATTAAATAAATTTATTATGTCTGAGGATTTAAAATATTTAATCGCCCTGACAAATTTCTGCAAATTCGGTCAAGCGAGATTGGATAGATTGAGCAAAAAATTCTCCGATCTACGAACCACTTATTACGCCACTTTATCCGACTTAACCGACGCTGGTTTAGAAGAGAAAGTAGCCAATGAATTTATCGCTTGGCGGTCCGGTTTTAATCCAGAGCAAATGTTGGAGCAATTAGCTAAAGAAAATATAAAAACCATTACAATTACTGATCAAAACTACCCATCCCTGTTGAAAGAAATTTATCGGCCTCCGATTCTGCTCTATTATCGCGGACAATTACCAGACGACAAACAATTAACCGTCGCGGTCGTCGGAACTAGAAAGTTTTCTCCCTACGGCCAACAATTGGCCGAAAAGCTGGTCAAAGATTTAGTCGGGTACAATTTGGCGATTGTCAGCGGCTTAGCGCTGGGCATAGACACGTTGGCTCACCAAGCTGCGATAAATAGCAACGGCAAAACCTACGCCGTGCTAGGATCGGGACTTGACCGGCAAAGCATTTATCCATCCATTAACCGTTACCTTGCCGATAAAATAGTGGCCACTGGCGGCGCGGTAATCACCGAATTTCCTTGCGGCACGCAACCGTTGAAGCACAACTTCCCCTTGCGTAATCGCATTATTTCCGGTCTTTCTTTGGGAACCCTAATTATTGAAGCCCAGCAAAAATCAGGTGCGTTAATTACCGCCGCTCAAGCTTTGGAACAAAATCGAGAGGTTTTTGCGGTTCCGGGCAACATCTTCTCCCCCAATTCAGCCGGACCGAACCAACTGATAAGGCAGGGAGCGAAAGCTGTGCTTTCTGCCGCTGACATTATTGAAACTTTGGATTTATCCCAAACGGTTAATTACATCGAAAACAAAAAAATCATACCAGAAACCGAGGAAGAAAAAATTATTTTAGCCAATATAAGCCACGAGCCACTGCATATCAACGAGCTTATCCGCTTGACTAAACTTGACACCAAGGTTATAAATAGTACACTGACAATTATGGAAATGAAAGGAATGGTAAGGAATCTGGGCGGGATGCAGTATGTTTTGGCCAAATAAAACAATTTTGTAATTGTAATTTTTAAATAAACTTAAAATCTTGATGCTTAAAATTTATAATTAAAAATTTTATCTTAAAATCTTATGAATTTAGTTATAGTAGAATCTCCTACCAAGGCCAAAACTATCAGCAAATTTCTCGGTCAAGAATATAATGTCGAGTCGTCTTTTGGGCATATTCGCGATTTGCCCGGGAATGAAATGGGAGTTGATCTGGAAAACAATTTTGAACCTAAGTATATTATTTCAGAAAAAGCTAAAAAAAATGTCAGTAAGTTAAAAAGCTTATCGCGCAAAGCCGATAAAATCATTCTAGCGACTGACGAAGACCGCGAAGGAGAAGCTATCGCTTGGCATCTGTCCGAGGCTTTGAGCCTTAACCCCAAAGAAACGGACCGGATAGTTTTTCATGAAATAACCAAGGACGCGATTGGCGATGCCTTGAAACACCCCAGAAAAATTGACATGAAACTGGTTGATGCGCAGCAAGCCAGAAGAATCCTGGATCGTCTGGTTGGCTATGAACTCTCTCCTTTTCTTTGGAAGAAAGTTGCCAAAGGGCTATCAGCCGGACGAGTGCAATCTGTCGCTGTAAGGTTGATTATTGAACGTGAAAGAGAAATCAAGTCATTCCAATCGCAGGAGTATTGGAGCATTGAAGCGGATCTGCAAAACGAATATGAATCAAGATTTCTCGCCCGCTTGAACAAAATTGAAGGCAAGACCATTGATAAGTTAGAGATAAATACCGATCGGCAAGCGGAAAAAATAATAACTGACTTAAAAGAAGCCACCTATCAAGTTGTCTCAGTTGACAGAAAAAAACTAAAAAGAAGCGCTCCAGCCCCTTTTACTACCTCCAGCTTACAACAAACCGCCAATCGCTGGCTTGGCTTTTCCGCCAAGCAAACCATGATGATCGCGCAACAGCTTTACGAAGGCGTTGAATTTGGCAAAGAAGGAAATGTCGGTCTCATTACTTATATGAGAACCGATTCACTAAATCTCTCGCCAAAATTCACCGAAGAAGCCAAGGGTTATCTGGAAAAAAAACTGGGAAGCAAGTATGCCCTGCCCAACCCCAGGATGTTTAAAGCCAAATCCAAAGGCGCGCAAGAAGCCCACGAGGCCATACGTCCATCAGAAGCCTGGCGCGAACCAGACAGCATCAAGGACAAGCTGAACAACAACCAATATCGTCTATACAAGCTGATTTGGCAAAGAGCTTTGGCTAGCCAAATGCCAGAAGCTACTGTTGATTCAACGGTTGTAGACATCGACGCTGTCGGCGCCAAATACCAATTTAGATCAACCGGGCAAATCCTTGTTTTTGACGGTTTTCTAAAAATCTATCCCGACAAATCGCAAGATGTAGAGCTGCCGGATTTAAAAGAAAAAGAAAAATTAGAGCTGATTAAACTGAGCAAAGAGCAACGTTTTACCAAGCCGCCGGCGCGCTACAGTGACGCAGGGCTAGTCAAAGCGTTGGAAAAATACGGAATTGGCAGGCCATCAACCTATGCTCCAACCATTTCCACTATAATTGAAAGAAATTATGTTAATCGAGATGACAAAAAAAAATTAGCCCCGACCGATATCGCTTTTGTGGTCAACGACTTATTAGTGGAACACTTCCAACAAATCGTTGATTACCAATTTACAGCTCAAATGGAAACCGATCTGGACAATATCGCCGAGGGCAATATTAACTGGCAACCGGTAATAAGAGATTTCTACCAACCGTTCAAATCCAATCTGTCAGATAAATATGAAGCGGTTAATAAAAAAGACGTTATGCCCGAAGAAAAATCAGACCAAGTCTGCGATAAATGCGGCGCGCCGATGATCATCAAGACCGGCCGCTACGGCAAATTTTATGCTTGCAGCGCCTACCCGAAATGCAAGAACATCAAAGCCATGAACGGCAATGGCAAAAACGACGGAGAAAAAAGCGAAGAGATAAAAAAATTAGAAGAAGAAAACAAGGATGAGGTTTGTGAAAAATGCGGCGCGCCGATGGCGGTTAAAACAGGGAAATACGGACCTTTTCTGGCTTGCAGCGCCTACCCGAAATGCAAAAATATCAAAAATCTACAAAATGCTTCAACCGCTCAATCAACTGGCATCATCTGTCCGATATGCCAGCAAGGGGAAATCGTCCCCAAAAAAGGCCGTTTCGGCGTTTTTTATAGTTGCAACCGCTATCCTGAATGCAAAACCGCCTATTGGGGCAAGCCGACCGGAGAAAAATGCCCGGACTGCGACAGCCTCCTGATCGAGGACAAGAAAAGGGGTGCCAAGTGTTCTAATAAAAGCTGTGAATATGCAAACTAAGAGGAGCAACCTTCTTTTTTAAAAATTATTTTAAAAATATCGAAAAAAAACAAGATGAATTTTCTGAGCTGGGCATTGCCATGTCTATTTTAGACGTACTAGAAAAAATAGGACTAACAACGCCAACTCCTATCCAAAAAAAATCAATTCCAGTCGCCATCAGCGGCAAAGACCTAATCGGTATCGCCCAAACAGGTACCGGTAAAACTCTCGCTTATGGCATTCCCATGATTCAACGTTTAGCCTTATACAAAGGTCATGGATTGATTATGCTGCCAACCAGAGAACTCGCTTTGCAAGTCAACGAAAGCTTGCAAAAAATAGGCGGGGTGTTCGGCCTGAAAACTGTTGTTCTGATTGGTGGAGTGCCAATCAGCGGGCAGATAAAACAATTAAAAAAAATGCCGCATGTCTTGGTGGCGACACCGGGCAGATTGATTGATATTTTGGATAGACAAATTATAAAATTAAATAGCGTCAAAATATTAGCGCTAGATGAAGCCGATATGATGCTAGATATGGGATTCTTGCCGCAGATAGAAAAAATCTTGTCGCAATTGCCGAAAGAACGTCAAACTATGCTATTTTCAGCTACTATGCCGACGGCAATAGTCCGGCTGGCTACCAGGCACATGTCACTTCCCGTTAACATCGAAGTCGCTCCACCGGGAACTACGGTTGAACAAGTAGATCAAGAGATGCATATTATAAAAAAAGAAGACAAACTAAATTATCTGGAAAAAATACTCGGTCAATACAGCGGTTCTATCCTGATTTTTTGTCGTACCAAGAGCGGGGCAAGGTCTTTGGTTAAAGCGATTCAAACCATGGGGCACCGAGCGGCCGAAATACATTCTAACCGCTCTTTTTCTCAACGCTGCGAAGCGTTGACAGGATTTAAATCAAAAAAATACCGAATTTTAGTTGCTACTGATATTGCCGCACGCGGCATCGATGTTAGCGGAATCGAAATTGTCCTCAATTACGACCTGCCTGACAACTCAGAAGATTACGTTCATCGCATCGGACGAACTGCTCGAGCCGGCAAAAGAGGCAAGGCGATTTCTTTTGCCACGCCCTCCCAGGGCAGTGAGATTAGAAGTATTGAAAGGTTAATCAACAAAAATTTATCCTTAACCAAGCTAACCGAATTCAAACACGCGCCTGCCATTACCCGTCGTTTCGGTTATATCAGGACCAGAAGAAGGAGATAATTTAAAAACAAAATAAAAACCCCTCGGATCATCGATTCATGGGGATTTTTAATACCAAATACTTCAAATTATATAATCAACATCGCATCGCCATAACTATAAAAACGATAATTTTCTTTAATTGCTTCCTGATAGGCTAAATCAATGTTTTTTTTGCCTGCCAAGGCGCTAACTAACATCAAGAGAGTGGACTTGGGTAAATGAAAATTGGTCACCATACCATCAATCAGTTTGAAACGGTAAGGCGGGTAAATGAAAATATTTACCCAATTAGAATAATTTTTAATTTTTAAATTTTTATCTTCTGCATTTAAAAATTCTTCTGCCATCGCCTCAAGGGTTCTAACTGTTGTTGTTCCAACCGCGATTATTCTGCGCTCTGTTTGTTTAGCTTTCAAAATCTCTTTTATAACTCTGGCTTTAACTTCAACATATTCGCGATGCATCTGGTGCTTGGTGAAATCATCTTCCTTGACCGGAGCGAAAGTTCCTAAGCCGACATGAAGCGTAATATATTTCATTATCACGCCCTTGTTTGTTAATTCCTTGAGCAGTCTTGGAGTGAAATGAAGGCCGGCTGTTGGAGCCGCTACCGATCCCGATTTTTTATTATCCGCATAAACAGTCTGATACTCTTTCTTTTTAATTTTTTCATTGCTAGCAGAGTCAATATAAGGAGGCAGGGGTATTTGCCCGATTTTTTTAACTATAGCCATAAACGCCCTGTTCTGCTTGTTGAACCGTACCATCCAAGTGCCGTCATGATTATTCTCCATAATCTTTGCTTCCAACCCTAAAGAAAAATTTATTTCTAGGCCAACTTTTCCGCCTTTGCCTCCAACTAAGCATTGCCAAATGCTATCAGCTTCGATTTTCTCGCTGGTTAAACGAGAATTAACTGATGCCAGCAAAAACACCTCTATTTTCCCATTGGTTTCTTTTTTCCTGCCGATCAACCTGGCGGGTATAACTTTTGAATTGTTCATCACCAGGACATCGCCTGGCCTCAAATAATCAGTTAGATTATAAAAATGCCGATGCTCTATTTTGCCGGTCTTTTTAGCCAAAACCAAAAGCCGTGAATGGTCTCGCGGTTTTATCGGCTCTTGAGCGATTTGCTCTCGAGGCAAATGGTAGTCAAAATCCGCTAATCTCATAAATGATGCTTGCGCTCATCGGCTAGTTTAATAATCAAATTTCTCACCTCATTAGGCTCAGGAATTTCAGCTAAAAAAAACCTGGACACCTCTCCGGCTGTTTGTACGTGGACATCGCCGAATTTAAAAATTGTCGGAAAAACGCCTTTTACATCGCTGGTGACGTCTTGAATTTTATTGATTTGCTGTTCAGAGATTGTTCTGGAAAAAAATCCGTCTTGCCTGATATCGATAATGCGCTGGTTGGTAATAATCCAAACGTCTAAATAATAATCAGTTAAAGAAAAGAAGAAAAATAACCACGAAAATAATAAATACACGCTCATGCCAAGCACTAGTAGCGGATAAGACAATTCTCCGCGCAGTATATTCGGCTCCGCCCTGAACGTAACGAAACCTGCTACCGCCAGAAGAAACAACAGCAGAACAAATAACATTATTTTTTTAAAAATAATGAAATAATCACGGCGTAAAATTTTAATTATTTCTTCACCTGGCAATTGGTGGGGTAAATGATGGAACGATAACATATTAATACGTAAGATTATTAAAATTGTCAAAAATCGTTATATTGGCTCCCCAATCAATCTGGTTGATAAAATTATAAGAGACGTATAGCAACAAGACCGCAATTGTTATATACATAATAACAAAGAAAATGGTCGTCCAGTTTAAAAAACCGAATTTTTGCATATGATAAACTGCCACCAAACTAAAAACCAACCAAATAAATAAAAAGAATAGATATATATAAAGGAAAACGCCTAAAGGGATGGACATAAATAATTAATTGGATATTATTTAATGATTTAATAAAAAGCGATCATTGAAAATTGAAAATTTTTTAAACTAAATTTCTTTGTCCTGGGCGTTTCTTGCCCAAATGATTATAACCGATATCCGTAACAATCCGACCGCGAGGCGAACGATCAATGAAGCCCAAACGTAAAAGATATGGCTCATAAACGTCTTCGATGGCAGAGATATCCTCGCCGGTTGCTGCGGCAATAGTGTTTAAACCAACCGGACCGCCGCCGAATTTATCAACAATCGTTTCAAGGATCTTCCGATCAATCCAATCAAGTCCCAATTCGTCAATTTCTAATAGGCCAAGAGCCGAATTGCACAAATCATAATCAATGGAACCATCGCTCTTCACTTCGGAATAATCCCTCACGCGCTTTAACAAACGGTTGGCGACACGCGGGGTCCGGCGCGAGCGATTGGCTATTTCCGCTTTCGCCCGCTGGTCGATTTTAACATTCAAAATATTAGAACTGCGATGGATAATATGCTCAATATCTTCTGATTCATAAAAATTGAGATGGAAAGTGGCGCCAAAACGATCGCGCAGAGGAGATGATAGCATGCTCACTTTGGTGGTCGCGCCGATAATAGTAAAACGCGGCAAATCAATCCGCAAAGTTCTAGCAGAAGGACCTTTGCCGATGATTATGTCCAATGCGTAGTCTTCCATGGCTGGATAGAGAATTTCTTCAATCGTTTTGTTCAAGCGATGTATTTCATCAATAAAAAGAATGTCTCCTTGGTTTAAATTGGTCAAAATAGCAGCCAGGTCACCGGCCTTCTCAATAGCCGGACCGGAAGTAATTCTAATATTAGCTCCTAGTTCATGGCAAATCACGTAAGCCAAGCTGGTCTTCCCCAATCCAGGCGCTCCATATAGCAAAACATGTTCGATTGGATCTCCCCTTTTTTGCGCCGCTTGGATTAAAATTCCCAAGTTATCTTTTATTTTCTTCTGTCCGATAAAATCCGACAAACTCTTGGGGCGCAATGTCAAGTCCAGCGCTTTATCGCTGCCGGTTTCCTGCGGATTGATAATTCTTTGGTTATTGTCAGCCATAAATAAAAAACTATTTTCCCGCCTGATCTTCTTCAACCAGGGGCTGTTTTTCTTTGGTTGGAAACTCGCCTTCTAGGGCTTTCTTCACAATATTCTTGGTTTCATCGGAAAAATCAGCAGCAATAATCCATTCCAAGAAACCACGGTCCGTTTTAGTGATGCTGGCCAATAAACGGTCTCGATATTTGGAAAAGGCGAAATAAGCCTCTCCGTCACGCCAATAAAATTTTCTTTCATTATCTACATACCTGCTATCGCGAGGATTGTGGATCTCAGACAAAAACTTCCAATCACGAATTTCTTCGTATTTTTCTAATTGTTTTGATAAAATTTCCACCGTTACTTCAACATCGCTCAAAGCGCTGTGGGCGTCAACGTGGTCTTTGCCGCAATAGTGCTTATATGCCGCCGACAAAGTGCGCGGCTCCATATAGTGAAAGATTGTTTTAGAGTCGATAATTTGCGAATTTGAATAATCAAAATCCATCCCTACTCTGATAAATTCTCGTCTTAATAATGGCAGGTCAAAACCAATTACATTATACCCTCCATAGTTGCAACCGTTAAAAATATCCCAAAACTCTTGTGCTTTTGCTTTAAAAGTCGGTTTATTGGCTAAGAATTCCTGTGTTATGCCATGAACCGCGACAGCTTCTTCGGAAATCTTCATTTCAGGGTTAATAAATATATCCCCTTTAAAAACTCGCCCTTCCGGCATGATTTTGATATAGGCTAATTCTACAATTTTATCCATACTCAAAGCCAGGCCGGTTGTTTCAATGTCAAAAAGAACTAGGGGTTTTTCCAGTTTTATTAATTTATTTATCTGCTCTATCATAAATTTTCTAATCTACTTTCTGCTAAATGGTTTAAATAATTTTCTCTCCCTGCCGCTTGGTTTCTTCTAGCCACTTGTTTTTTTTCCTTCGCTGTAGCTAATCAACGAGCCTATTCTAGTAATTCTCACCGGACTAGTTCCACTAAAATTCAAAACCGCTTTCTTCATCATCTTGTCGCCTGGAGCTCCCATTATCCAATTATAATACCATGCTGGCCCGTCCATGGTAATGATTAAATGAGCGCTTCTGCCTTTTAGATATTGCTCTGGAGTTTTATTTTGATCAATATACTTAAAGGCAAACCCGGGCAGAAAAATCCTGTCAATAAAACCTTTAAGCAAAGCTGGCATCGCTCCCCACCACACGGGATAAACAAAAACTAAGTGCTCCGCCCAAGAAATATTATCCTGCGCTATCTTCAAATCGTTCTCCAATTCTTGAATTTGATGATAACCATGCCGCAAAACCGGATCAAAATCCAAGTCTCCCAAATAAATGCGACGTACATCGGCGCCAGCTTTTTCCGCCCCAGTTGCGTAAGCATCAGCCAGAGCTCCGTTATAACTTTGTTTTTTGGGATGACCGAGAATCACCAACACTTTTTTTGCCATAGTTAATATTCTAAACTTTTTTTATTTCAATCTTTTTTATTTTCAATAGCGGCACTATCGCCAAACTTTGAGCGAAATTTGAAAATAACCACTAAAATTAGCCTTTTAGTTGTTAAAAAAGTCTAAAAATCTGTGCCAATATTAGCCATTGGCGACAGTCCCATGACGTAAATTTATCTTTGTTTAAACTGATTATATTATAACACAATAATTAGATTTGGGGAAAAATAAATAAGCTGATAATTCTTAAAAAAATAAGTTATAAGTCGCTGCTTGCCGTGTTGCTATTTTTTTATAAACAATACTTTTATAAAAATATTAGATGTTTTTCACTTTCAAACGCCATTTCATCAATCCGGCGACGGCAAGGCAAGCGGCTCCGATTAATAAAACATCAACTAACATCTTTGATGCTATCGCCTGAAAAAATTTTTGCGGAAACATAATAATCAAATTGTCGGTCGCCGGGTCAAAGAGCCAAGTACCAGGAGAAAAAAACAAACGATGGAATAAGTCGAAATTACGGCTAAAATTTAAACCCAACAATCCTGACAAAAAAACCGAGCCAACGATAACGGCTCCGCATAAGAAACTTAAATCCGCTATGTCATTAGTTTTTATTTTGATGATTTTTTTATATTGATAAACGCTAACAAAGAGAGAAATAATGCCCAGCCAATATATCGCGCCCGCCCAAACAAATAGCAGGCGCACGTCTTGCAAATGTTTTATTTCTTGTTCGTTAAAAAATTGTCGATCCAGCTCTCCTCTGCCTTGCAAAAAATTTAACAATTTAGTCGTCTGTTCCTCCAGTTGCCGTTGTTCAATTTTTTCAAAGACACCATTGATTTCATATTCCTCAAAATAAAAATTTTTATCAAACGCATTTAAGCTAAAAATAAAGCACCAAGACGCCATGGCAAAACTGACCGCAAAAAAATATTTTATCGTTTTTACTTTATTCATTGTTCCCCGTGTAATTTTTACCCATATCGGCTATCTTAACCAGCGATTCCTGGCAAAGACAAACCAAAGAACGGCAAGCAATAAAATAGTAAAAATAATAATTTGCCAAATAATCGCCGTTGAATCGCCGAAAGAAAAATTGACATTCATGCCAAAAAAACTAAAAATTATAGTTGGCACAGTCAAAATAATGGTTAAAGCCGTTAACAATTTCATCGTTCTGTTGAGTTCGTGGTTCATGATATTGGAATAGGCATCGCGAATATTGGTAATATGCCGCAGGGTTGATTTTGCCATTTCTATCAACTGACCGGTTGACAAAAAGATATCTTCTATCAAATCCCTGTCTTCTTCGTAAAGCTTTAAACTGCGACCATCCAACAACTTCTCTATTGATGCTTTGGCCGGGATTAAAGCCGAAAGAAAATCATTTAAAACTTTTTCAAAATCTACGAATTTCACGATATCTTTGGTGGATATTTTTTCCAACCTAAAACGGACGGATCTTATGTCCTTGTTAATCTCGTTCAAGTATCTATTGTAGCTATGGTTGATCGCGGAAAAAATCTGCAAAAAGTTTTTATTTTTTTGCGTGGTAACAATGTTCTTTTTGCCGGTGATAAAACTTTCCATGAACTCCAGTTCTTTCCTGGCTACAGTTAACAAGTAATCATCCCCCAGCACCAAGAGCAGAGGTTCGGTGATGATCTCGTTGTTCTTTTTTTCCGGAACTCGACTGAATAAATAAACCACCCCTTTCTCCGCCTCAAGACGAGGCGCTTCATTTTCATCCAATGAATCCATGATTAAGTCTTCTGCCAATTTATATTTTTTGACCAATTGGTCAACTTCAGCCGCTGAAGGACCGACCACGTTGACCCAAGCTCCTGCTCGGTGTTCTTCTATTTTTTCAACTTTTGCGCTTTTTATTGTTTTGTAATAATAATTCAGCATAATTTTCCTGATGTAAATTACCCTGCGGCAGAGACCGCAGGGCGTTAAAACTCACAAATCAAAGA